>CAJOGS010000025.1:0-13362 GCA_905234045.1 uncultured Selenomonadaceae bacterium
ACTTTAATTTTGGACACGGTAAAAAATCTTGAAACGATTCAACCGATAAAGCAGGACGATTCAATTTCAAATTACGCGCCAATGTTGAAAAAAGACACGGGAAAAATTGACTGGAATAAATCTGCGCGAGAAATTCATAATTTGGTACGCGGATTGTATGGCGGCGCGTTCACAAATTTCAGCGGCGAAAAATATAAAATTTGGCGGACTAAAATTTCAGATTCAGAAAATTTATCGGCAGGCAAAATAAAAATTAGCGGCAAAAAATTTTTAGTCGGTACAGGCGACGGCGTTTTAGAAATTTTGGAAATACAAGCACCAAACGCAAAAAAAGTCAGCGCGTTTGACTTTATAAACGGCAGAAAAAATTTTGCAGGTAAATTTGAATAGTGCGTGTAGAATAATTTTGAAAAATTTTAATAGTTGCATAGAGTCTGTATTTTAAATTTATCTTGTTAAGTTTTTTTCTATTTAAATGTACTTTTCTTTGCTGCTCCAAAGGAGCAACGCTCCTATTCGTCGCCTTGCAAGTACCAAAAGAAAAGAGCTTTTTGCGACGCTGTTTTTTCGTCCGCGAAAAAAACGCACCGAGCAAATGCTCTTATTCATCGCATTTGCAAGGCGCACGTCCTGTGCGGCATCTTAGGTTTTCGCTTTCATCTAACAATTTTTTTTATTCAATAATCACGCCAGAAGTTAATTAATTTACCAACAACCGCTGGAAAATTTTTAAAGGTCGAATTAATCAACGGCACTTGACAAAGAAAATTAAATTTAAAAATAATTACTCAACAAGTACTAAAATATGACCGATAACCCCTAAATTTCGGCGAAGGAGAATTTTTTTTTGGACGAAAGAATAATTTCAACCAACGAACAAAGCGCAGACGATTGGCAATACAGTTTACGCCCGCGCCGTTTGAATGAATATATTGGACAGGAAAAAGCCAAAGAAAATCTGAAAATTTTCATCAAGGCGGCACTTGCAAGGCGCGAGGCGCTGGATCACGTTTTGTTATATGGTCCTCCGGGATTAGGCAAAACTACACTGTCAGCGATTATTGCGAATGAATTGGGCGTAAACTTCAAACAAACATCAGCCCCTGCGATTGAACGAAGCGGCGATTTAGCGGCACTGCTTACGAATTTGCAGCCGCGAGACGTTTTATTTATTGATGAAATTCACCGCTTGAGTCGGCAAATCGAAGAAATTTTATATTCGGCAATGGAAGATTTTGCACTTGATATAATCATTGGCAAAGGTCCCAGCGCGCGCAGTATTCGCCTTGATATTGCGCCGTTCACATTGATTGGAGCAACGACACGGGCGGGCGCGTTATCGCCGCCGCTTCGTGACAGATTCGGCGTTATTTCTCGGCTTGAATATTATTCGCTTGACGCACTTGTTGAAATTGTGACACGTGCGGCGGAAATTCTGAAAATACCGATTGAAAAAAGCGGCGCGGAAGAAATTGCCCGCCGTTCACGCGGTACGCCACGAATTGCCAACAGACTTTTAAAGCGCGTCCGAGACTTCGCCCAATATTTGGGAAGTGACACAATCACCAAAGAAATTGCAGATAAAGCACTGCTTGCGTTGGAAGTTGACAAGGCGGGGCTTGATCATACCGATATCAGAATGTTGGAAGCTATGGTTAAAAAATTTCACGGCGGTCCCGTCGGTCTGGACACAATCGCCGCCTCTATCAGCGAAACGCGGGAAACTATTGAAGATATTTATGAACCGTACCTTTTGCAGTTGGGATTTATTATGCGAACTCCGCGCGGGCGCGTCGTAACTCAAGCCGGTTACGAACATTTAAATATCCCTTATCTAAATTCAAACTCTAAAGAAATTAAACTTTTCGATTTTGAGAATGATAACCTATAAAATTTATTGACGTTGACATTTCAATTTTGTATAATCGAAAAAAATTGAGGTGATGACGTTGCAATCAGATACAGCAAAAAAAATCAGCACAGCCGACCTGACAAAAATGTCAATGTGTGTCGCGCTGTGCTGTATTTCTGCAAACATTTTTTTCCCGTTGCCGTTTACACCGGGAATGGTAACCGCGTTGACAATATTTTTGAGTTTGACGGCGTATATTTTGACGCCGAAACAAACTTTTACGGTTATTGCGGTTTATCTGTTGTTGGGAATGGCGGGAGTGCCGATATTTGCGGGAACCGGCGGACTCGGAAGAATTTTAAGCCCTGTAGGCGGATTTTATTTTGCATGGCTGCTAGCTTATCCCGCGTTGAGTTATTTGAAAGGCGCGGAAATAAATTTTAAACGCTATGTACTGATGAATTTTTTTGTAGCAATGCCGATAACCTACGCGGGCGGATTAATTTCAATGATGATTATGATGAAAATAGATTTGTGGCAAGCGGCAACAATGGCGGTGTTCCCGTTCGTCTTCGGCGATATTTTGAAAACCTGCGCGGCGGCTTTTTTAGGCGTCAGATTAAATGCCGCCTTTCAATCTCAAAATTAATTTCAATTTGAAAAATTTGTAATAAAAAAACCGCAGTAAAAGCGGCTTTTTTATTATCAGATTAAATTTCAAAATTTTGTTCTGGTGCGGAAAAGTTGCGCCCAATAATGTTTGTATTTGGAATTTGGCATATATAGATAGCCCATACCGAGTTCTTGAAATTTTGGATTCATAATGTTTTCACGGTGTCCCGGCGAATTCATCCACGCTTGAACTACTTCTTTTGCCGAACGTTGTCCCGCCGCTATATTTTCGCCGACCATTCTGTAAGGTTTCGGTATAACCGTGAAACAACTGTAACCGCTTGGGCGCGTGTGCGAAAAACTTTTTGTAATTTCTTTTGCTCTAATCTGTGCATAGTGATTCATTGAGCCGGAAAGTTTCAGCGGTTGCAAATGTTCTTTGGCGCGTTCAATATTCACTAATTCCAAAACTTCCTGTGCGAAATTTGGCGGTACTTCTTCGGTTATTTTCCATTTACTTTGCGCGGCGGCAATATTCACAATGCTAAAAATAAAAATCATCAGCATACTTGATAAAATCTTTTTCAAAAAAATCACCTCTACGCTAAAAAGACCGCCGCAAATTTAGCGACAGTCCCGGAAATTATCAAACATTAGTGGTGCGATTGGGGCGATTCGAACGCCCGACCTACTGCTTAGGAGGCAGTTGCTCTATCCTGCTGAGCTACAACCGCGCATTTAAATTTTAACACTTCAATTAATACATTGCAAGATTTTTTGTCAGCCAAAAATTTTATCCAACTTCTTAACCTGTTCCATTTCCCATTCAAAATTCGGGAAGAAATTTTTTCTTGCACTTGCTACAAAAGATTGCTTTTCTTCTTCAGAAATTTGTACATGTTTCATCGGAAAAAGTGCCTCGCGCAAATATGCAAACGCTTTAAAAGTTTCTTTGTATTCGTTAATTTTTTCAGTTTGGAAATAATTTCTCAACAAACTATCCCAGAATCTTAAAACATTTTCCTGCGAAAGACTCAAAGATTTTTGAATTGACTCACTGGAACTGATAAGCGCATGAAATGCTCCTGCGGCAAAATCGAAAACAGGATGCGCGTAGCCTACATCAGCCATATCAATAACTACAATTTCGCCGTCCTGATAAAGTGTATTTCCCGCGTGAAAATCGCAATGTACGATAGTATTTCTTTCAGGCACGGCTGAAATCACTGCATGCAATTTTTCAAATTCGGCGTCAGTGTAATATTTTTTCATACCTTCAGCCCAATCAAACCAAGTCCCTTTGATTGAGGGAAAACCGGCATCTGCATCAATTTCTGTTTCGTGCATTAACTTCATCAGCGCGGCAAATTTTTTCATAATTTCCTCAAAACGTTCGCCGTTATTCGCAGAAATTGCATCGCCAACAGTCACTGCGTCCGCTATCATTTCAAAAACTACGCCGTAAGCATTGCCGCAACGTACCAAATCATATGAAATTGCCGTTGGCAGTCCCGCTATAAATGCTTTTTTCGCCAAATCAATTTCACGGGTAATTTTGTACATCGGCACTTTTTCATCGTAAACTTTTATAATATTTTCGTCGTCAATTCGGTAAACATTGCTGCTTCTTCCAATCCCGACAAGCGGGCAACCTTCTATTGAAACATTGCGAAGTTTCTTTTTAACGTCAAACATTTTTATAAAGCCCGTCATTTCCAGAATTTCATAAATATCTTTTGAGGCGTTTACAATTTGAATATTTTTTTTAGAAGTTTTTTTGCACTTCATCAAAAAGCGAAGTCCTGCACTTGAGATATATTTAAGGTTTTCAACGTCAAAAATTATTTCATTCGCCGAATTTTCTTTCACAATTTTAACCGCCGCGTTTTCAATTTCGGCAACGTTATTTGAATCGATGCGCCCTTCAAGGTTAATAATTAAATTTTCGTTTTCAATTTTAAAATCCATAAAAAT
This sequence comes from uncultured Selenomonadaceae bacterium, assembly GCA_905234045.1. Classification (GTDB taxonomy): domain Bacteria; phylum Bacillota; class Negativicutes; order Selenomonadales; family Selenomonadaceae; genus Quinella. The sequence goes on from CAJOGS010000025.1 coordinate 4,439, forward strand.
TACCTCCTGTTGTTATATCGAAAAAAACGCCGTGCAAAAATCTGCGCGACGTTTTTTTTTAATTTTGTCTTATGTTTAAAAATTATTTATCTTCAGCGGATTTTTTATGTTCTTCGATAATTTTCTTTGCAAGATTTTCAGGCATCGGATCATAGTGAGAGAATTTGAGACTGTAAGAGCCGCGCCCTTGAGTTTGTGAGCGTAAATCTGTAGCATATTTGTAAAGTTCAGACGCAGGAATTAAAGCCTTGATTTCAGTTTGTCCTTTGCCTTTGGGATCCATACCCAAAACTTTACCGCGTTTTGAATTGAGTTTGCCGATAATATCGCCCATGTATTCGGTAGGAACTAAAATTGTAACTTCGTCAATCGGTTCAAGCAGAATCGGTTCAGCGGCAAGGACGCCCTTTTTAATCGCAATGGCAGTAGCCATTTTGAAAGCGGCTTCAGATGAATCGACAGGGTGATAACTGCCGTCATAAAGATTGACGCTGACATTTACAACGGGATAACCGGCAATAATGCCTTCCGCCAAAGTTTCATAAGTGCCTTTTTCGACGGCGGGGAAGAAGTTACGCGGAACACTGCCGCCGAAAATACTTTCAGTCCAAATATTGCCGTCATGTTCAGGTTTGGGATCTTTGTTTGGAGAAATTTTAAGCCAAACATCGCCGTATTGTCCGTGACCGCCGGATTGTTTCTTGTGCTTGCCTTGAACTTCAACAGTTTTTCTGATAGTTTCGCGGTAGTCAACACGCGGCTCACCAAGTACCATTTGAACGCCAAATTTACGCTGAATTTTATCGCCCAAAATATCAAGATGAACTTCGCCGACGCCCTTTAAAATAGTTTGACGGGTTGCGCGGTCTTTTTCAATTTTAATAGTTTGGTCTTCGTCCATTTGGCGGGTAATTGCGCCGATAACTTTGTCTTCTTCGCCTTTCTTGACGGAGCTTACAGCCATTGCAAGCATCGGTTCAGGATATTGAACGCGCTCAAATTTAATAGCCGCGCCTTTTTCGCAGAGAGTGTCGCAAGTTTTTGCGTTTGCAAGTTTCGCAGTAATGACAATATCGCCCGCGTGTGCAACTTCCATTTGAATTTGAGTTTTACCCTGCATTGTGAAAAGTCCGTTAATTCTTTCTGTACCTTCGGAATTTTCGCCAATCAGTTGATAGTTGCCGTCAGCCTTCATATTGCCGCTGTAAACTCTGATATATGACATACGCCCGACAAACGGGTCAACCATTGTTTTCCAAATTTGTCCGCTGAAAGCATCAGAAATTTTTACTTCGATTGAATCGCCGTTTTTCGTGGCAATTTTATTTCTGAAATTCGGCGCGGGGAGATATTCAACGACATTATCAAGAAGTTTATCAATGCCGATATTTTGAAGTGCGGAACCTACGAAGACAGGGAAAACTTTTGCCTGTTTGATACCTTCGGTAAGCGCGGCTGCAATTTGTTTTTCGTCCAAATTGTCAGTATCGCCTTCAAGATATTTTTCCATAAGTTCATCATTAAATTCTGCGATAATGTCAAGCATTTCAAGGCGTTCAGTTTCAACTTCGTCTTGTAAATCAGCAGGAACATCTCCGGAATTAATCAGATTTACAACGCCTTTGAAAGAAGTTTCTTGTCCAATCGGAATTTGAACAGGGACGCAACTGTTGCCGAATTTTGCACGAATATCATCAAGAGTTTTTCTGAAGTTGGCGTGTTCTCTGTCCATTTTGTTAATAAACAATGCACGCGGCAGATTTAAATTTTCTGCAAGCGTCCACGCTTTTTCAGTTTCGACTTCGACGCCGGCATTTGCCGCAACAATGATTAACGCGCAGTCAGCCGCCGCCATTGCTCCCATAACTTCGCCGACAAAATCAGGATAACCGGGCGTATCAATGAAATTGATTTTATTGTTTTTCCATTCGGTAACTGCAAGCGCGTCGCCGATAGTCATCTTGCGCTTTGTTTCTTCGGCTTCGTAGTCAAGAACACTTGAGCCGTTGTCAACTTTTCCGATACGTTTAACCGCGCCGCTATTGAAAAGGCATGCATCGAGCAATGAAGTTTTTCCGGTTTTGCCGTGCCCTGCAACTGCAATATTTCTGATAAATTCGCCGGTATAATCTTTCATTAAAATGAACCTCCATTAGATTTTTTAAAATTCTGAAAGTATTATTTCTAGCAAATTTTCTATTATCCTGCCAATTCGGCAAATTAAAAAACCTTGAGGAATTTTTAGCCGCCTCAAGGTTAATTTTTATATTTCAAATTTTTACGGTATATAATAACGTTTTGGTTTTGTAACTAAATTTACTAAATCTACAATACAAACAATCGCCAGTATAATTGTAGGAACAAAAAATAAAATCCACCCAACCAAGAAGATAAGGAGGTATAAAATTCCGGTTCCAACTTTGTTTTCGTAAAATTTATGTGCTCCCAACATTCCGAGAAAAAAGCAAAGTAATGCCGCTACTATTTTGTCTTTTGAACCTGGTGTAGGTTTGTCTTCCACATCAAGATTTTCAACTTGACAACCGCATTTTGGACAGACTACTGCTTCCGCCGCTATTTTTTCTCCGCAATGTTTACAAAATTTGGTATTTGCGTTTGAAGTGAAAACGGCGTTATTTTCATGAATATTTGGAAGGGGATTATTTTCTTTAACAATTGAAACTTTATCTTCTTCAGTTTTTTGAATGTCTTCCATTTGAGGCACCTCCTATTGCAATTTATTATACCCCCCACATTTTGCGTTTGTCAATACATATTATGCCGCGCTTTGCTTGAGTTTAGTTTTAAAATTTATTTTGTCTGACATATTCGCTCCATGAAATATCAATATAACCGTGATGAATCTTGAAAGCGTACTCATAAAATTTTTTAAGATTATCTGCGCGCAGATTATGCGCCTCAACATAATAATCTCTGTCGCCGTTATCAACTTTGCGCGTCAGTAAATCGGAGCCGCCTTTTGCCGCTTGATCCCCGCAAATATCCTCCAAAGATTTTTCGGGATTCTTTAAAATTTCGTACATTATCATAAAAGTTGAAGTGCGCCCGTGCCCTGCTTGACAGTGGAAATGTACCCAATCATTTTCGTTGACGCTTGCCACGAAATTTATAAATTTGTCAACAACATCAGGCGTCGGAAAATACATGTCAGTTGTCGGGAAACGCAAATAAATTAAGCCGAGTTCGGTTGCTTTTTGGCGTTCGGTATCTACATTTCCGACTGTGACATTTACAGGCTTTAAAAGTTTTTTATCTTCGTTGCCGAGCGGAAGAAAATCAAAATTCCTGCCGAGCATATCTGTCAATAATTCAACTTCAATAGCTTCAATTTGATTGCGCGGCTTGAAAAAATTTGCAAGATTTTTCGGCTGATAAAAACTGACGGGAAAACCATTTGCAAAGCCGTGAGATTCTTCGCGCAGGTCAACGATATAAATTTTGCCGTCTTGAGCTATTTTTTTGTCAAGAAAACTTTTCAAAATTATAAGACTGCTTGCGGTAGGTTGTCCGCTTCCGGAAATTCTCAAATCGTCCATAAATCTTAAATTGCGCGGCGGGTGCGGTCCGAGTTCGCCGTCAAGCCGCCAAATTCCCTCTGCAGAAACTGTTGCAGTTAAAATCACCGCCATTACAAAAACTATTGCACTGAAACAAAATTTTTTCATAAAAACACCTTCAATCTACAAATTTATTCACGTTTAAATTTTTGCCGTCGGTTGTAAATTTAATCAAGCCGTCTTTGTCCGTGCGGTAAATTTTGGCGTGGACTTTTTCAAGATTTTCTAAAACTTCTGCGCGAGGATGTCCAAAATTATTTCCGTAGCCGACGCAGATAACTGCAACTTTCGGCTTGACGGCGCGTAAAAATTCCTCACTCGAACTGGTTTTACTGCCGTGATGTCCGACTTTTAAAACAGTTGCCGACACGTCAATATTTTTAGCCAACATTTCAGATTCATTTTCCGTGACTAAATCGCCGGTAATTAAAAAACTGACTGCGTCGTAACTTATGCGATAAACATTTGAAATTTCGTTGCCCGTGCCGACTTTCGGCGCGTATAAAATTTCAATCGTTACGCCGTCAATTTTAAAAATTTCGCCAATCTGTCCTGCGCGAAGATTTTTTAATTTCTGTTCGCTGATTCCAAAAGTTGCCGCGTATTCAGATTTATTTTCATTGGCAGTAATAATTTCTCGGACGGGCATTTTTTTAATAATCGTCCCTGCGCCGCCGCTGTGATCTTCGTGGCAGTGCGTCAAGAAAATTGTATCTACTTCAAAAATATTTTCGTGTTGCAAATATGGAATGACAACGCGCCCGCCAACGTCAAACATTTTTTCACGGACGCCGCCTGTATCGAAAATTAAACATTTGCGATTCGGCGTCAATACAACGCAACAATCGCCCTGCCCGACGTCTAAAAAATTAACTTCGACATTGCCGCCAGCCTTGAAAAAATTTACCGCCAATAAAATTATCAGCAAAATTAAAATTTCCACGCGCCGAAATATTAACGCCAAATAATAAATCGCTCCTGCCGCAAATCCCAATGTCGGAACTTGTACCGCGCTGAACGGCAAATTTGCAAACAGTTTATTTATTTCCGCGCCCGTTCCAAATATCAGCGATTCGCCGACAAAAAAGATTTTGCCCAAAAATGGAATTACCAACGCAATTAATCCGCCCAAAAGTCCGCCGACTATTACAATTTCCAACAGCGGCATTACAAAAACATTCGCCAAAACTGAACTCAACGAAACGCGATTGAAGTACCAAATGACTATCGGCAGACTTGCAATTTGCGCCGAAAGTGTCATTGCGGCGGGCATTGTAAACCAGCGCGGCAATTCAAGCATTTTCATTCTTAATTCCGGCGCAATGTAAATTAATCCTGCCGTTGATGAAAAACTCAACTGGAAACTTATATCAAAAATTAAAAGCGGCTGATTAATCAGCATTGCCAACGCCGTCAATGTCAGAAATCTTGCGCTTAACGTTTCGTACTGCATCGCCGTTCCGTAGAAAACCAAAATTCCCATAATCGCCGAACGTATGACTTGCGGCAACATTCCGCTTAAAATTGTGTACGTGAAAATTACAAAAATTCCAAGTGCCAAAGTTGCATTGCGCGGCAATTTCAGCAGTAAACAAAGTGACGCCGTCGCCGCCGCCAATAAACTCATATGGGAGCCGCTTACCGACAAAATATGTACAATTCCCGTTGTTGCAAATTCTTCGACAAGTTCAGGATTTAAGCCCGCGTAGCCGCCGAAAAGCATTGCAAAAATCGCCGCCGCGTCTTCGCTTGACATTACGCCCGCCATTAATTCTTTGTAATGTTCACGAATTGCCGCAACCATTCGCAAAAATTTCGTCCAGAAGTTGCCTTCAACCGTTTCAATTTCGACGCCGTTTTTTCCTGCCGACATTCTTGCCGTTATGCCGTCAGATTTTAGCCGCGTTACGCTGTCTATTTGTCCGGGATTTTTATAATTTGTGATGAATTTTATTTTTCCGTCCGCAGAAATTTTATCACCGATTCGCGCAGTTTTTATTTCATTGTACGAAGTCAGAATAATTGCGCCGCTTGCATTTTTGTCGCCGACTTTTTCAACTTCGACGATAAATCTTTGTTGCTGTAAACCGTTCGGCATAATTTTAATTTGCGGCTCGTCTCGTACCGTGCCGAAAATTTTTACAGTTTGCCCCTCGAAATTTGAAATGTCAGTAGCGGGCAAATTATCAACCGCGCCAAATCTCAACGCGCCTATTACAAAAAATATTATCAGCGAAATTGACTTTGTAAAGGTTGCAGAATTTTTCCCCCACGTTGCAATTATTATTCCTACCGTGACGCTTGCACAAATTCCCAAAAACGTTTTCGGCGTCGGCGAAAAATTTTCCATAAAAAGAATACCTGCAACCAGCGCGGTCAACAGGCAATTCAACATTGTATTTGTTACTTTGATTTTCATATTATTTACAACTCAAAATTATTTTGCTATACTCCGCACAAGGCGGACGATTGTCGGCTTTCCCCGTGAGGGGAGGTGATTTGCATGAGAAAGATTGACTGGCTCAACTTAGCATTGAACGCTGCAAGCCTCATTGCAAGCATCATTTCTATTCTTGATTAATTTTAAGAAAAAATAGCCGCTAACGATCGCGGCAACCTTTAGATATAAAACATTATTTTAAAAAGGGGAGTCGACGTTTGGAAATCGACTGCCTTTTTTGTTTCCAAAATCTTTGATAAAATTATAGCTACAAAAATTTATTTAGTCAAGGATTTACAATTTGTCGAAAATATTTTAGTGTGATAGTGCGGTAGTGTGGTAGCAAATTACTATCCAACTATCGCACTATACAACTATACCACTACAGAGGAGGATTACCGAATGAAATTTGTTTCATGGAATGTAAACGGCTTGCGCGCCTGTCTCAAAAAAAATTTTATGGAGACTTTTAAAAATTTGGACGCGGATATTTTTGCACTGCAGGAAACCAGAATGTTACGCGAACAGGCGATTATTGAATTGAACGGCTACGCGCAATTTTGGAACAGTGCCGAAAAAAAAGGTTACAGCGGCACGGCGATTTTTACGCGCTTGCAACCAATTTCAGCAACGTACGGGATTAATATCGACATACACGACCACGAAGGGCGCGTTATAACTCTTGAGTTTGAAAATTTTTATTTTGTCAATGTGTATGTACCGAACGCCCGCCGAAATTTGGAGCGTCTGGAATATCGCTTGAAATGGGAAGATGATTTCAGAAACTACTTGAAAAATTTGGACGCCGTTAAACCTGTAATTTTTTGCGGCGATTTAAATGTTGCTCACAATGAAATTGATTTAAAAAATCCCGCGTCCAATCATCATAACGCAGGATTCACCGATGAAGAACGCGGCAAATTCAACGAACTTTTGAACGCAGGATTTATTGACACTTTCAGATTTTTGTACCCTGACAGAGAAAATATTTACAGTTGGTGGTCAAATTTTCGCAACGCGCGGGAAAATAATTCCGGCTGGCGCATTGATTATTTTTTGGTTTCTGAAAAAATCAAAGATAAAATTTCCGCCGCCACGATTGAAGATAAGATTTTCGGCAGCGATCATTGTCCCGTTACTTTGACTTTAAAAGAAAATTAAGCCGTCGCCCTCCAAATTTTCGCGCAGGGCTTGCATAAATTTTTCACCGGGATCTATTTTTTCGGCGAAATAGTCGGGAACATTTTCAATAAATAAACCGCTTGCCCGCGCCTCAACCTGCTGATAATGTCCAAAAATATATTTTATCGTCGGATAACCTTTGCAAAGGTAGCGAATCAGATTTATATTCGCCTGAAGTTGCGCGGAGGTTAAATCTTCCCTGCCGTTGACGCCGCCGACATTTTCAATTCCAATGGCGCACCAATTATAACCTATTGCATGACGGTTCAGCGCGTTTTCAGGCGTCAAGCGGTAAATTGTGCCGTCTCTGTCTACCACGAAATGAGACGCAACATTTAAAGTGCCTTTGTCGATTCCGTAAGTGAAAGCCTCGTTGTAAAAATAATTGTACGTCGATTCAAAAGTTGCGGTCGCCGTCCAATGAACTACCACAGCTTGTGGTATTATCGTAGTTATTGCCATTCCGTAATGCTCCAGCGCGTATTCTTCGATGAGTCTTTCGCGGTTTTCTGTCCATTCAATCGGCTTGTAGATTATCGGCAAAGTTTCGGCGGCTTGTACCGCGTTCAAAAATAAAATCTGTGCGACAAAAATTGTCAGTAGAAATTTTTTCAAGGTAAAAGCTCCTTTCAAATTTATCCTCAACTGGGGTCTGTTGAAAAAGTCTGTTATCAAATTTTTTCTTGAAAGTTTTTATTTTTTGAACGTACTTTTTCTTTGCTCGCACGTCCTGTGCGGCAACTTATTACTTCGTGCTTAGTCTGCAAATTTTATTTCGCTAATCATCAGCAGTTCAAATATTTATTCAACACGTCCTAATCACGGCAAAATGACGAAAACCCTACGAGCGGCGCACAACTTCCGCAACGTGGGGTTTTTTGTTTCGTCTTTGTTAGCATAATACTAAGCATTCTGAACCTCCCACGATTAAAATCGCGGGGTTCTCGGGACTAGTAAGCCATTGCTTACTTCATTACCGAGCTATCCCCGTAGTTCCTACGGTTCAAATGTACACGTACACTAGCACTTTATAACCTTGCAAGGTCTTTAAATTGCCTGGAGGTTGGTACACGCAACCTGTTTCCTGCTAGGTTACCTACTACCCTAAGGCACTTGTTTTTCGATTTCAGCAACCGTCACCGCAAGACTTCTCCTTTCTTCAATACTACTTTAGTAAAATTTATTTTAGCACAGCAAAAAAAGTCTGTCTATGTTGCGCCGCTTAACTCACGACTAAAGTCACGAGTGTGCAGCGGCGCGTTCATCAAATTATCATCAGTTTTACAAAAATATATTATCACAGCAAAAAAATTTTTTCAAGCAAGGTGCTGTTGGTAAAGTCAGAAAAACTTCAATTAATAAGATTTTACCTACACGCCCTAGAGAGTTTTGAAAAATTGATTGAAATTGCTAACGAATTATTTTTTGTTCTATGATAGCGAAAAACTAAGAGGCCGCGCAGGACGCGCAAAAAGCGTCTTTCTTGCAAATGCGAGGAGTACGAGCATTTGCTGTACCTTTTTCTTTGACGCAACAAAGAAAAAGTACTTTAAATATAAAAAAACTTTCAAGAAAAAATTTGATAACAGATTTTTTCAAAACGCCCTAGAAAAAATATTCTACCAACACGCACTAAATGCGCCAAATATAAAAAATTTTTAACGGCAAAATTTTTTAACATTCTGTAAATAGTTGTTTGCTTTTTAGCAGGATTATCTTATAAT
>CAJOGS010000025.1:13401-16133 GCA_905234045.1 uncultured Selenomonadaceae bacterium
ATGACTTGAACGAGAATAAAAATTCATCTAAAGGATTACAAAGATTTTTAACGCCGTTGAATGTTTGGGCGTTGTCATTTGCCTGTTGTGTAGGTTGGGGATCTTTTATAATGCCCGGCACAACTTTTTTGCCTTTCGCAGGTCCTGTCGGTACAGTTATCGCAATGACACTCGGCGCGGCGGTTATCATAACCATTGCCGCCAACTATCATTACATGATTGAACATTTTCCGGACGAAGGCGGCGTTTTCACATACACGAAAAAAATTTTGGGCTACGATCATGCCTTGCTTTGCGCGTGGGCGTTGTGGCTGACTTATATTTCAATTATTTGGGCGAATGCTACGGCGTTTGTACTTGTCGGCAGAAATTTAGTCGGCGACATTATGCAATTCGGTTTTCACTACGTCTTATTCGGCTACGATATTTATTTCGGCGAAGTCGTTTTAACTTTGGCGGTACTTTTTATTTTCGGTTTTCTGGACATTCACAAAAAAATTTTTGCCGTCAAATTAAATACATTTTTGACGATATTTTTTCTGGTCTGCGGAATAATTTTTGCAGTTGCCGGAATTAATCACGGCGGCGCAGATACTTTTTCCCCTGCGTTTTCTGCAAAAAATTCTGAAGCAATGGGAATTTTCAGCATAGTTGCATTATCGCCGTGGGCGTTCGTCGGCTTTGAAATTCTTTCGCATTTGGCAGGTGAATTTAATTTTTCGCCAAAAAAATCATTTTCGCTGATGACGTGGGGAGTAATTGCCGCCGCAATTTTTTATATTTCAATGACGATTCTTGCCTCGTCCGCCGCGCCGTCGCAGTTTGCACATTGGTATGACTACACTCAAAATTTAGGTACATTGCAGGGATTGGAATCGGTACCGACTTTTTTTGCAATTCGTGAAATTTTCGGCGAAACCGGAATTATTTTAATGGCGTTGACGATTTTAGCCGCAATTACAACAAGTTTGCTCGGCTTGTACATGGGAACAAGTCGCCTGATTTACGCCACTGCCGAAGATAATATCATTTCAAAATGGTTTTCAAAATTGAACGCGCAGGGCGTCCCCGCCAATGCAATTTTATTTCTGATGATAATTTCAATTTCAGTGCCGTTTGTCGGCAGAAATATGATTAGTTGGGTAGTTGACGCAACTACCGTCGGCGCAACCATTGTTTACGGTTATACTTCGGCTTGCGCTTATATTACCGCAAGAAAAGAATCACGAAAAATTTTCAGATATACAGGAATGGCGGGCGTTTTATTTTCGGCGATATTCGCACTGCTTTTACTCTTCCCGAATTTTTGGGCGTCGGATATTTTGGCGACTGAATCATATTTTGTACTGGTTGCGTGGAGCGTGTTCGGATTCGTATTTTTCCAAAAAGTTTTTTCACGTGATACAGTTCAACGTTTCGGCAAATCGGTTGTAGTTTGGATTGTAATGCTGTTTTTTATATTTTTCGGCTCGTTAATGTGGGTACGTCAAGAAACTGATGAAAGTATGAAAGTCGCCGTTAAAAATATGGGCGAATTTTATCAACAAGAATTGGAAAATTACGGCGTACGTTATCACCAACTGAAAAAATTACAGGAAGAATATTATTTACAAAACCAAATGAACAATATCAGAAGTAATCTTTTCAAAAACAGTGTTATTCAAATGGCGTTAATCCTGATGAGTTTGTTTATAATGTTTAATATTTATTCGGCGATTTTGAAACGCGGCAGAGAGGCTGAACGCGCTAAAATGCAAGCTGAAGAGAGCAGCCGCGCCAAAACAAATTTTTTGTCGAATATGAGCCACGATATAAGAACGCCGATGAATGCTATAATTGGTTATACAAATCTTGCACAGCGGCACGGCGTAACCGCTGAAGAAATGCAAAATTTTTTGGCTAAAATAGAAAAATCCAGCCAACATTTATTGGCGTTGATAAATGACGTTTTGGAAATGAGCCGAATTGAAAGCGGCAAAATGGAATTGGATAACGCGCCCTGCAATATTACAAAAGTTTTGGACGAATTGCGGGACATGTTTGCAACTCAAATGGAAGGCAAAAAAATTAAATTCATCGTTGACACTTCAGCAGTCAAAAATAAATTTGTCTCCTGCGACAAGCACAGACTTAACAGAGTGCTTTTAAATCTTACAAGCAACGCTTTTAAATTCACGCCTGAAGGCGGCAAAATTTCAATCAAATTGACTGAAAAATTTTCTGATATTGAAGGCAACGTTTTTTATGAACTGCGCGTAAAAGACAACGGCATCGGAATGAGTCCCGAATTTGCGGCAACAGTTTTTGAACCGTTTACCCGTGAAAGGACTTCGACTGTCAGCGGTATTCAAGGTACCGGCTTGGGAATGGCGATAACGAAAAGCATTATTGACTTGATGAACGGTAGCATTGAAGTTGTAACCGCGCCCGGCAAAGGCACTGAATTTATTTTGAATATCGAATTGAAACTTGTTGACGAATCTGAAGTTAAAGAGGACACGCCCGCCATTGCGAAAGTTGAAAATCTTGACTTCAGCGACAAAAAACTTTTGTTGGTTGAAGATATTGAAGTTAATCGAGAAATTGCGATAATGATTCTGGAGGAAGTCGGCTTTAAAGTTGATTATGCCGTAAACGGCAAAGACGCGGTTGAAAAATTTTCAAAATCTGCGCCCGGCGATTACGATGCAATTTTAATGGATATTCAAATGCCGATAATGAACGGTTACGAG
>CAJOGS010000026.1:0-2456 GCA_905234045.1 uncultured Selenomonadaceae bacterium
GGTAGTCCAACAGAAAGACATTTGCTGAAGGTTGGGTAATTCCAACTCTCAAATTTTTTAATTTGTAGCATTTTTGATTTTACCAACAGCCCCTAGCTACTATTTTCGCAATGCTAAAAGTACGTTCAATAAGAAAATAATTTTTAAAAACAGAGTTATCCAACAGCACCTAACCACTAACAACTAAAATTCAGCCATGTACAAATTAAAATCGCAACTGAAACTATTCCGTTTCTCATAAAATATGCTTGCGTAATTTGTGAAAAATCTCTCGGCGTTACGATACTGCGCTGATAAATCAAAGTTCCCGCCGCTATCGCCACGCCTACAAAATAAATCGCTCCCAATTTCAAAATTATTCCTACCAATAAAAAGCAAATTATGCAGAGGATATGCATAACTTTTGAAATTTTGAACGCGCCTTTTGCGCCGTATTCTGTAGCCATTGAGTGCAAGCCGTGCGCCTTGTCAAAATTTTCATCTTGCAAGCCGTAAATTATATCAAAGCCCGTCATCCAAAAAACTATCGCCAAACATAAAATTATCATCGGCAGTGAATAAATTTCGCCCGTTACTGCAACCCAGCCGCCCGCCGGTGCCATTGCTATTGCCACGCCCAAAACTACGTGACAAAAGCCGGTAAATCTTTTTGTGAACGGGTAGACAATGAACGGTAACGCCGCAAGCGGTAAAAGTTTCAAACAGATTGGCGGCAACTGTGCGACCGTCACAACCATTATCAACAGACAAATTATTATGAACGCCAACGCCTCTGATTTTGAAATTATGCCGCGTACCATCATTCGATTTTTCATGCGCGGTTGCACCTTGTCATATTTTAAATCTGCCAAATTGTCAATCGCCAACGCCGCCGCGCGTCCTGACGTTACCGCCAACGCTATTAAAAATAGTGTCCAACAGTCTACCGTTCCATTTGACGCCAGCAACGCCGCCATAAATGCGAACGGCAAATCAAAAATTGTGTGTGAAAGTGCTATGTTGTTAATGTGTGCTTTAATTGTTGCCAAAAATTTTTCCTCCTCAATCGCAGTCAACAAACTCTACTAAAAGTTCGCGCCCGCTTTTCAAAATTAAAATCCCGTCACATTCGGGACAAAAAAAATTATAATGCTCCACTGTAAAAATTTTTCCGCACTTGTTACATTGCGCCTGAATCGGTACGCGGTTAATTTTCAGTACGGCATTTTCAGCGATTGTATTTCTTTTTAGAACGTCGAAACTGAAATTTAGCGCGTCAATTTCAACGCCCGCCATATCTCCCAATTTTAAACCTATCGCAGTTATTTTTTCGGCGTGATTTTCGGCGGCTGTGTCCTGAGCGATTTTTAAAATACTTTCAACCAGTGATGCTTCATGCATTTCAGTACCTCGTTATTTATAATATTTATTCGTAAGGCAAAAAAATAAACGTCTTGATTTTTTTATTTAGATTTACTTTTCATTGTCCAAGCCATACAGAAAAGGCGTTAAAAAATTTGCAAAGGTTGCATTAGGGGCTGTTGGTAAAGTAAAAAATTTTGAAAAGTTTGCAAGTTTAGGAAACGGCGGTCACGGACGACCGCCGCCGCCATTGATTAGCTAAAGAGCATGCCCGCTAAAGAGCGCGCCTCACCGCGCATGCTGCGCAAGCCACGCAGGAGAATCTCTGGCGGAAAAAACGTCTTTTCTTTTGGTACTTGCAAGGCAACGAAGAGACGCGCAAATAAAAGTACATTTAATAAATAAAAAATTTAACAAACAGTCTAAAATCTATTTTACCAACACGACATAAGATTTTTTGACTTTAATAACATTACAAAAAAACTTTAATCACTATTTCCAAAATCTGATGCCAACGCCATTACAAAAATTTTTGCCGCGCCCGCATTTTTCAAAACTTCTGCACAGCCCGCCGCAGTTGCGCCCGTTGTAAAAATATCGTCCACAATCAAAATATTTTTCCCTGCAACGTCAACGCCTTCAGCCAAACTAAACGCGCCTTTTAAAATTTCTTTGCGTTCGGCAGGATTGAATTTAAAAAGGTGCGGCGTTGCCTTTGTACGAAGTAACAAATTTTTCGTCGGCAAATTCATTGACTCCAGCCAATCTTTGAAAATTAATTCAGTCTGATTGTAGCCGCGCTTTTTCAATCTGTCGGCGTGGAGCGGGACGAAAGTCGCAATGTTAATTTTGGCAAGAAAATTTTTAACTTCGTCACGGTCAGAAACGCTGTACAAAATTTTTTGCAACGTCGGCAAAACATTTTTATTGCTGTCAAATTTTAACCTTCGCAAAAGTGAGCGCGTACCGCCACGATATTTTGTAATTCTCATAACGCCGTTGATTGGCGCAGGAAAATTTTTTTCTTCGTCAAGTTTAAAAATATTTTTCGCGCAGTTTTCGCAAAATTGGTAGCGTTCGTCTACAATTTCTTGACAAATCGGACAGATCGGCGG
>CAJOGS010000026.1:2464-4274 GCA_905234045.1 uncultured Selenomonadaceae bacterium
CGTCTGTAAAAATTTCAGGCAGTCAGTAATTTTTTCAATCATTTTCAAAAAATCCTTAGCGCGTAAAATAGATTTTAAGGCGTCTGTAAAATTATTTTAGTAAAAAAAATAGCAGACAAGTAAAACGCGGCTTGTATAGCCCTTATAGCGTTCATATAAACAAGATTTTAAGCATTTACCAAACGAATAAACCGGCAATGGCGGCGGACATCAGCGAGACTAAAATTCCGGAAATTAAAACGTATTTCAAATTTTGTGAAATGTATTCCAAATTTTCAGCTGAAACAATTCCTTGAAACAATCCGATTATTATTCCGACCGACCCTAAATTTGCAAAACTTGTCAAAAAAACTGTTAAAACTGCTTTCATATGTTCGCTGAAATTCGGTATCAAAGGTTGAACAGACAGCATTGCTACAAATTCGTTCGTGACAAGTTTTAAGCCCATAAATTCGCCGACTTTCAACGCTTCTGAAACATCAAGCCCCAAAAGAAATGCAAACGGGAACATTATAAGCCCCAAAATTGATTCCAAACTTATTGCGGGGCTGATTAAAGATAAAATCGCATTGATTAATTTTGCAAGCGATATAAAGGCTATTACCATAACCGTAATTATAAAAATTAATTTTCCCGCGTTGATTATCGAATTCCCCAAAAATGTAAAAAAACTCGTTTTATTTTTGTCTTCAATTTTAACAATAAAATCTTCTTCCGGCGTAATTTCCAGCGGGTTCAAAATGTGTGTGATTATCAGCGCGTTTATAATGTTGAGCGGTATTGCCGTTAAAATAAATTCTTCCGGCATAATTTGAGTATACGCGCTGACTATTGCCGCCGAAATGCAACTCATTGACATCATTGCATTTGTAAGACAGCGCGTACTTGACATTTGTTGCAACTGAAATCGTGATATTGGAATTGCCTCAGTCATTCCCAGTACCGTCATTTCAATCGAGTAAAAAGATTCAAATTTCGGCAATTTTGCGATACAATGCAAAATTTTTCCTACAATACCTATTATCGCCGGCAAAATTCCAAAATATGTAAGCATGTCCATTAAAGGGACAATCATTAAAAGCGGGAACAACGCCGCAGTTATAAAATTCATCTGCGGCACGTTTACCCAGTTTGGAATTGCAAACGCCGCGCCTTCGTATGAAACAGCAATTATTTTGTTCAAAATGTGAGATATTTCAATAATTATTTCACGTCCGATTGAAAACGAAGTAAAAAACGCGGCGATAATTAAATTTAGCGCAAGCAAAATCAAGACAGTTTTTTTGTTGATTTTAGCTCTGTCTCTTGAAAAGAAAATCGCTATCCCCAAAAATATAAAAATTCCTGCAACGTTGACGGCAAAAAGCATGAAAAATTTTCTCCCTTTTGTTCAGATAATCAGATTGTCAGATCGTCAGTTGGTCAGTTGGTCAGATTGGTCAGATTGGTCAGATTGTCAGTATTTACTAACCACTAGCCATCTAACCATCTGACAATCTAGCCATCTAGAGATTAGCCGCGCCAATCATACCGGCGTTACTGCCAAGTTCGGCAATGGCAATTTGTGGAATCGGCGCATTGACGCCACCGAAACAATCTTCTTTCAAAATATCTGTCAGCGGTTCAATAAAATCTTTTGCATACGCCGACATTGCGCCGCCGAGTAAAATCAGCTGCGGGCGGAACATATTCACAATATTAACAATGCCTTGACCGAGCATTAAAGTATATTGCTCCACAACTTCCATCATTTCGACATTTTCATTTTTGGCAAGTGTGAAAATTTCGTCCAGCGTCATTTCTTTACCTG
>CAJOGS010000026.1:4287-20522 GCA_905234045.1 uncultured Selenomonadaceae bacterium
CGGGAACTGAAACATAAGCCTCAAGGCAACCTTTACGCCCGCAACTGCAAAGTCTGCCATGAACGCGGATAACTTGATGCCCGACTTCACTGCCGCCCATTATGCCGCCTTCAAAAATTTCGCCGTTCAAAATAATTCCGCCGCCGACGCCGTTGCCCAACGTAAACATTACAACATCAGAAAAATTTTTGCCTGCACCTGCAACGGCTTCGCCTAATGCCGCGCAGTCTGCATCATTCGCAATTCTCACGGGACACGGGATAACTTCGCCCAAAGTTTTTGTCAGTTGAACATCTTCCCAACGAATGTTATTTGAATAAACAACCGTGCCTTTGCGTCTGTCAATCGTACCCGGAACGCCGACGCCGACGCCGACGCACTGCTCAAGCGGGATATTATTTTCTGCAAGCATTTTTAAAATATTTTCCGCCGTCTCGTCAATAATTTCTCGCGCAGGGCGTTTTGGTGCAGTAGGATATTTTCTAACGTCGATAAGCTGATTTTGTTCATTTACGACGCCCATTTGAATTTCAGAACTGCCGATATTTACGCCAACACGGATAGGATTAGCTTTTTCTCGAATCGTAGTTAAAAGCGCGTCGCAAGTTCCTTCAATTTGCCAATCGCCGCTGTTTGCCGGCAAGAAAAAAGAATCGCCTTTCTTGTATGAAAGTTTTTCGCCTTTACTGCTGATGACGCCCGCGCCATCCAAAATTAAAATGCTCAAAAAAGATTTTTCGTTGACGTTTCCTTGAACGCGGTATGTTAATTTGCCGTCCAAATTCAGCTTGTCAACAGTAAAATAATCGCAGTCCGCCACGTGCGGATAACTTTCAGAACTTTTTACAATGGGGATTCTGTTTGTAACTGCCAACGCTTTTTCAATGTGCAAATCACGTTTTTTGCCGTCCGCGCCGACTCTGCCGTAATCATAAATTCTGTAAGTGACATTTGAATTTTGCTGAATTTCGGCAACTACAATGCCTTTGCCTATTGCGTGCAAAGTTCCCGACTCAATGAAAAGTACGTCGCCTTTTTTGACGGGTACGGCGTTCAAAACTTCAAGCAAGGTATTTTCTTTAATGCGCCGGGCAAATTCTTCTTTTGAAATTTCCTGCTTGAAACCGTAATACAAAAATGCGCCGTCTTCAGCGTCAAGCACGTACCACATTTCACTTTTGCCGTATTGCCCTTCATTTTTCAGCGCGTAGGCGTTCGACGGGTGTACTTGAATCGACAAATTGTCTTTGGCGTCAATAAATTTTGCAAGAATCGGAAACTCTCTGAATCTGCGGCAATGCGTCCCCAAAACTTCCAAGCCTTCAATTTCAAGATACTCGGTTAAAGTTTTGCCCGCGTATTCGCCGTTTGAAATTACAGACGCGCCGTCGGGGTGTGCCGAAAGTTCCCACGCCTCCGCCAAAATTGCGCCGTCGTATTCAACGCCGTATTCTTCGGCTAATCTGTGCCCGCCCCAAAGATAATCTTTGCAAGCCGGTTTTAATTTAAAAATCGCCATTTTAATTTCTCCTTCGTCGAAAT
This sequence comes from uncultured Selenomonadaceae bacterium, assembly GCA_905234045.1. GTDB lineage: Bacteria > Bacillota > Negativicutes > Selenomonadales > Selenomonadaceae > Quinella. The sequence continues at coordinate 5,830 of CAJOGS010000026.1, forward strand.
TTAGATTGTCAGATTATCAGATTATCAGATTGTCAGTATTTACTGACCACTGACCATCTAGCCATCTGATAATCTAGCCATCTATTTAGAGAGTGCGCTGAAATTTACAGCTTTAATTTTATTTTCTTTGAGTAATTTTAAAATTTTCGGCGAGGTAACGGCGTTGAGTTCCGCCTCAAAATCATGTTCCCACGCGCAGTATTTTTTCAAAATTTCATTGTCAGTACCGGGGTGCAACATTACTTCAGTTGTGCCGTCCTCAAATTTTTTTATCAGCTTAGTTAAAAATTTTTCTGTCACTGATTCGCCTGCCACAATTCCCGAAAAATGATCAGGCGTCAAAATATTTTTAGTGTGTGCCGAATGTGCCGCAAATTTTGAAAGTGAACCTAAACCTAGCCGCCCGATAATCTGCCCAAAACTTTCTATAGAGCCGTCAAAAATTTTCGTGTCGGCGGCGCGCATTGCGGGAATATTCGCCGCCTTTGCAAGTTTCAACGCAATTACAATTATTCCCGGGAAATGATGCAAATGCTGATGACTGTCAAAGTGCGTCAATTTTAAACCTGCGCGAGTAACTTTTTCTAACTGCGCGGCAAGTTCTGCTTGAATTTCGGCGCGGTTAATTTCGCCTTTAACGTACAATTTTAGAAACTCAATGTAATTTTCGTGGAAAATGCCTTCAGGAGTTACGAGCGTCGGAATTTTTTCAGGCGGCAATACTGGATAACCATTCGCCAATGTAAAATGAATACCAACGCCTAAATTTGGATTTCTTTTTGCAATTTCAACCGCGTTATCAAAAAATTTTCCTCCCGCCATAATCGTTGTTGAACGCAGACAACCTTTTTTAAAAGCCTTTTCAACTGCCTTATTTATCAATTCGTGTCTGCCGAAGTCATCGGCGTTTATTATCAGCTGTTTCAAAAAATCACCCCTACCAACGCAATTTTCGTTGCCAAGAAATTAATTCATTTTTTCCGAGCGGTAAATCAATCGACTGCCCGTTATCATAATAAAATTTTAGCCGGAACTCTTTAGCCATAAGCAGATCTTTTAAACTCAATTTCGGGAAACTGACAAATAATTTATTTTCGTTTTTCATTTCGTAAGCAGTTTGGCGCGTGGCGGCTTCAAGTTCCCACGGTACGCCGTCAATAAAAATTATTACCTTGTTTAAAAGTTTCGACTTGTCAAAGCGATAATCCCACAAACTCAAATTTGCGCCCTCTAAATTGCCGTCTTCATCTCTTGCAGATACAAATTCAAGGTCTGCGTATTCCTCCAAAAATTCTGTCTTTCTGTGGTCGTGATTCCACGTGTAAGATATTCCAAAAATTCCTGCCAACATAAAAAAAATTCCAATTACAAAAAAAATTTTTCGCATAAATCAGCTCCAACTTTCTTTGCAGGAATTATATCATAAATTTTTCAGTGCGGCGATAAATTCTTTTGCGGTTAAAATTCCTGTAGGCATTTTGAGCCGCGCCGCCAATTCAACTGTAACGGGAACATCTAAACCGAGCCTTTTTATTTCCTTGACGTTTGAAAAAATTTCGTGCGGCGTACCGCTTTTTATAATTTTGCCGCCTTCCATTACAAAAATTTTGTCGGCAGTTGCCGCCTCTTCCATAAAGTGCGTTATTAAAATTATCGTCAAGCCTTGCGCGTGCAATTTTTTTATCGTGTTCAAAACTTCAAGGCGTCCTTGCGGATCAAGCATTGCCGTCGGTTCATCGAAGACAATTATTTTTGTCTGCATTGCGACCGCGCCCGCTATTGCTATTCTTTGTTTTTGTCCGCCTGAAAGTTTACTCGGCGCAAAATTTTTGTAGTTCGTCATATTCACTGTATCAAGTGCCAAATCCACGCGCCGCCGAATTTCTGAAGGTTCAATCCCCAAATTTTCCAATCCAAATGCAATGTCGTCTTCGACAATCGCCGCTACTATTTCGTTGTCGGGATTCTGAAAAACCATTCCGACATTTTCACGAATCGCCCAAAGATTTTTTTCGTCTGAAGTGTCAAGACCGTTGACAAAAATTTTTCCGGCGGTAGGTTTTAAAAGCGCGTTGAAATGTTTTGCCAATGTACTTTTGCCGCTGCCGTTCGTGCCGATTATCGCCACAAATTCGCCGTCATTTATCGAAAAATTTATTTCGTCCAGTGCCAACTTTTCGCCGCTTGCCGTTTTATAAACGTGCTTGAGATTTTCTGATTTTATAATTTCCATAGTCAATAAAAACTCTATTCCTTAATTTTTTCCAAGTATACGAAGGTTAATTCATCGTTAAACGCTTTTTCTTGAAATTTTTTGTAACCGACTCGCTCATACAATCTGACAGTTTTTGCAGTGCGTGTGCTTGTAAATAATTCGTATCTGTCGGTAACGCAATATTTTTCTATTTCCAAAAGTAGATTTGTCCCTATTCCGCAACCTTGATTTTTGGGATTTACAATCAATTTTGCAACATAGGTTGTGCCGTCAATTATTTTTGCGCGGATTGAACCGACGATTTTTTCATCGGCAACTGCTTTTAATACTATTCCGCTTTTATATTCTTCCTCCAATTCGCTCAATTTTTGATTTAACGGCGGAATATTTTCAGCTTTAAATAATTTTTTCGCAAATTGAAACGCCAAATATTGCAAGTCCAAAATTTCCTGCAAATCTGATTCAGTCGCCTTTGTAATTGTTATTTTTTCCATAAAATTACTCCTTAAATAAGAGACACAGAAGTTTTCTAGAGGTTGTTGAATAATTTTATTTTTAAATTTTTCTATTGAAAGTTTTTTTATTTTATTAGATTTACTTTTCATTGTCCGAGCCACAAAAGCAAATGCTCGTACTCCTCGCATTTGCAAGTACCAAAAGAAAAGACGTTTTGCGGTGCTGTTTTTTCGCTATCATCTAACAAAATTTTTTTCGCTAATCTGAAGTTTTGCAGTTTAACACGACATATATAAATCGCCTTTGTAATTTTAAATTAATCTTTAAATAGGGCTTGCATAGCCGCCGCGTAAAAATTTTCTTCGTTCGTACCGGCTGAGGAATTTAATTTCATCATTGGCAGGCGCAAAAGTTTTCGCACGATTTTTCTTGTCATTTGTTCCAATACGCGGTGTTCTTCTTCGGTTAAATTCGGCAATTTGGCGGAAAATCTTTTTAATTCACGTTCCCGAATTTTTTCGGCGCGGTTAGATAAATCTGCCATCAGCGGCTGAAATTTTAAATATTTGAAACGTTCCATAATTGCCGAAACTTCGATTTCTACAATTTTTCGCGCAGATTCAGCTTCAATTTCTCGCGCCTTTATGTGCGATTGAACTACCGCCTCTAAATCGTCAATGTTGTAAAGTGTCACGCCGTGAATTTTTCCGACTTCCGGCTCAACGTCTCTCGGCACTGCTATATCTATGAAAAAAATCCCGCGTCCTGCGCGCCGTGTCATAAGTTTTTGAGTTTGCCACGTTTTTATAACATAATGCGGCGCACCCGTCGAAGTTATAATAATGTCAACGTCAACCGCGTTTAAAAGTGCGTCTTCCCATTCCACAGCTTCGCCGCCAATTTTTTCAGCCATTTCTTCAGCGCGTTCAATGTGATGATTCGCCACAAAAATTTTTTTGACGCCGTGCGATTTCAAATGTTGCGCGGTAAGCATTGCCATTTTACCCGCGCCAAAAATTAACGCGGTTTTATCTTTTAGCCCGTTCAATTTTTCTTCTGCAAGTTCAACCGCCGCCGAACTGACTGAAACCGAATTATAGGCAATTTTAGTTTCGGTACGAACATTTTTGCCGACGGCTATTGCACGATGAAAAAGCGTATTTAAAATTGTCGAAGTTGCGCCGATATTTTTGGCGGTTGTGTAAGCGTCCTTGACTTGTGATAAAATTTGTCCTTCGCCCAAAATCAGCGAATCCAAACTTGCCGACACTTCAAATAAATGCCTGACGCAATTTTCGCCTTCGTATTCGTACAAATAATTTTCAACGTCGCCGCCGATTAAATCCTTCAGAAAAATTTTCGCCGCGTTTTCGCAATCGTTGGAAGTCACGGCGTAAATTTCAGTTCGGTTGCACGTCGAAAGTATAACCGCCTCGTTTAAGCCGTCGTATTCGTCTAAATTTTCAAGCCCGCGCCGAATTGATTCTTTGCTGACAGAAAAATTTTCTCTAACATTGATTGGAGCGGTTTTATAATTCAGCCCCAATACTTTCAATCGCATTTTCGTCTCTCCCAATTATAAAATTTCTTGCAATTTATTCTAAAATGTTTTACAATTTCTTTGCAAAAAAAGGACAGTCGATTTCGCAATGTCGGCTTCCTCAAAATAGATCTTGCTTTTTCGGGAGCTGTGCCAACGGCTTGTTTTTTATGCTTTTATTTGAAAAAAAGCGTTGTAAATGGCGATTGCAACTGTTGCGCTGTTGAGCAACAACGAAATAATTTCGTACTTAGTCACAATAACCACCTCCTCTTGCGAGGAAGCCGTTAATCGACTGTCAATGCTGTTATTATAACAGAAAATCTTTTCAAGTAAAGCGTTTTTCTTTTTTATGAAGTATTGCAATTTATTCTAAAATGTTTGAAAAATTTCTTTTAAAAAAATAACAGTCTTTGGAGCCTGTATACGGCTTATTTTTTTTTATCCATTATTGTAAATGGAAATTGCAACTGTTGAACTGTTTAGAAACAACGAAATAATTTCGTACTTAGTCACTAAAGTAATTAAAAAGTAGACTTAGAACAGTAAATTGGGTGCGCGCTTTTTAGCGGTTAGTGGTTAGTGGTTAGTGACTAGCGATCTATCCGCCAGTGCGTGTTAAAAAAGTCTGTTATCAAATTTTTTGTTGAAAGTTTTTTAATATTGAACGAACTTTTTCTTTGCTACTCCAAAGAGCAAATGCTCGTACTCCTCGCATTTGCAAGAAAGACGCTTTTTGCTATCATCGAACAAAAAATAATTCGTGAATCAGCAAGTTAAATCAATTTTTCAACACGCCCTAGCAAAGAAAAGTAAGTTAAATAAAAAAATTTAACAAAAATATAAACAGTCTAAAATCTAGTTTGCCGACAGCCTCTAAGTAAAGCACTTTAAGAAATTGCATTTACAGCGGAAAAATTATAAAAAATCTTCAACTGATTTTAAAGTTAAACAATGATAAAAAATAAAAATTACCTCCTTAGTGGAGTTTTTTTATTGATAAACATATGCATAAATATTTAATAACTATTAAATTTTTTTATGTAAAGGGTTGATCTTATGTTAAATCGCAGAGATTTTATCAAGACCGCATCACTTGCAACGCTTGGATTTATGGTAGCAGGTTGCGGCGAAAAGGCGGCGACGACCGGCAGTAAAGCTGATTTGGTAGTTTACGGCAAAATTTTTACTTCTGATGAAGGTAAAATTGTTGAGGCGTTCGCAGTAAAGGACGGCAAATTTGTTTATGTCGGCGATAAAGCGGGCGCAGAAAGTTTCATCGAACAGGGCAAAACTGAAATTATTGACTACACCGGCAAAGGTTTAGTTATGCCCGAGTTGCGGCAACGGTCATGCACATTATTCAATCGGTCATGGTATTAAAAAAGTAGGAATGATTGTCGGTTATGATGATACTCCGGAAAAATTTTTGAATGAAATTGTACCTGCCGCAGTCAAAAAAGCTCGTGAAAACGGAGCGACGGCTATTTTTGGTTTTGGATGGGATCTTTTGAAATTTGAAAAAAATATGCCGACTCGTCAACAACTTGACGCAATTTGCAGCGATATTCCGATTTATTTTGCGGACGAAGAAGGGCATAAAGGTTTGGCAAATACACTTATGCTTGTAAATGCAGGAATTATGTCGGCGGACGGAAAAGTTTTGAAATCAAAAATACGCGGCGGCGAAATTGTTATGGACGCGGACGGAACTCCGACAGGTTATTTGAAAGAACAGGCAGGAACTTATACACATTCATTCCTTGACAGCGAAAATCTTTTCTCTGTTGACCTTGCAAAGGAAATTATAGTTGATGTTGAGCAACAATTATTGTCTGAAGGCTATACGGCTGGGGAAATTATTTTTACAACGAAAATTATTACAAAGCGGCTAATGAAATGGACAAGGAAGGAAAAATGCATTTCATTTTGGGCGCGGCTTACGAAATTGAAAGTTGGATGGATATTGACAAAAATTTAGAAAAAGCTGTCGAAGTTCAAAAATATTCTTCAAATCACGTAAAAACAAATTGGATAAAACTTTTTATAGACGGCACGCCTGAAAGCGGCACGGGATTTATTGATCCGGTTTATCTTGACGGTCATCAAGGTATTGCAAACTGGTCAGAAGAAGAAGTTACCGACATTACACGCAAGGCGAATGAAAAAAATTTGACAATGCACATTCACGCAATGGGAAATGCTGCCGTAAATCGTGTTGTTAATTCTTACGTAAACGCCGGCAAAGATGAATTGAGAAATACGATTGTGCATTTGCGTAACGTAAACGCGGAAGATTTTAAGCGAATGGCAGAACACAATATTTACGCTGCTGAAGGAATGCTTTGGCATCATAATGCTGACGATTTGCAAGAAACACTGTTGCAAGTATTTCAGGGAAAAATGGCATTAAAAGGTTATCCGCTGAAATCATTTTTTGATAATGGCGTAAATGTTACCTCGCATTCAGATTTCCCTGCATTGAGCCACAGCCCCGACGATCCTTTCGGAATTATGGAAATTGTGGTTACGGGCGTTTATCACGAAGAAAATGCAAAACCTTGGTGGACTGAAGAACTTATTACCCGCGAACAAGCCATTACCGCGCTGACTATCAATGTTGCAAAACAAATGTTCATTGAAAATAAACGCGGAAGTATCAGCACGGGAAAATTTGCAGATTTCTTACTTGTTACAAAAGACGTGCTGACTTGCCCCGAAAAAGAAATTCACGAGGCAAAACCTGCCGCAACTTATTTTGAAGGTAAAAAAGTTTTTTCAATCCAAATTCTAAGGGCTGTTGAATAAGTCTGTTTTTAAATTTTTTTAGTGTCTGTATGAAAAATCTTTATTGCTGAAAATTTTTTTATTTGAAATGTACTTTTCTTTGCTCGTCACTTAGTCGCCTTGCAAGTACCAAAATAAAAGACGTTTTTTTGAATCCGCAAAGCTGCTAGGTCGTGTTGAAAAAAATAAAATTTTACTGATGAAATGTATTTGCTGAAATGTTTTTATTTGAAATGTACTTTTCTTTGCTCGTCCTATTCGTCGCCTTGCAAGTACCAAAAGAAAAGACGTTTTTTGGAATCCGCAAAGCTGCCCCTAGCCCTTAGCCATTATCCCTTAGCCCCTATACTGCCGCACTTTGCGGATTTTTTTTATTTGTTAATTATTCAACACGCCCTACAAATTGACTTGAGCAATAAATTTTTTTGTGTATCAAAAAGTTTTCAAAGTAAAGCGTTTTTAATTTTTTTCTCAAGCGTTGAAAGTTTGCCGGACTTTATAATTTGCCAAATTTCCGGCGTCAAAATTTCCTGCCAGAATTGTATTCGCAGTTCATGGGTAGGAAATTTTTTTATTACTTCCTGCCGATATTTTGAAATTATTTCGACTGCCGCGCCGAAATTTTCATCAAGTTCACATTCCAACATTTTGCGAACAAATTTTGAAAACGCGGGCGAACTTCCGCCGGTTGAAATTGCCAAAAGAAAATCGCCGCGCCGAATCCTTGACGGCACAATAAAATCACTTGAAATATCGTCAACAATATTAACCAAAAAATGTTTGGCGCGTCCGTCCGCCGCAATTTGCGCGTTCAATTCAGAATTATTTGTTGCGGCAATTAAAATCACGCCTTCAGAAATTTTTTCGGCTGAATAATTTTCACGAACAATTTTTATTTTGTCGGAAATTTTTTCAAGTTGCGGGCAAATTTCAGGTGAAATAACTTCAACCTGCGCGCCCGCCTCCAACAGCCCGATAATTTTATCGTAGGCAATTTTTCCGCCGCCTACTACCACGCACTTTTTATTTTCAATATTTATGTTTACAGGATAAAATTTCATCTGCAACGCCCGCCTTATTTTTCAGTAGTCAAATTTTCGTGCGGCAAAGTTCCCGCCGATACTTTGTATTTTAAACGCCCGTACTCAACAGCCCGATAATTTTATCGCAGGCAATTTTTCCGCCGCCTGCTACCACGCACTTTTTATTTTCAATATTTATGTTCACAGGATAAAATTTCATCTGCAACGCCCGCCTTATTCTTCAGTAGTCAAATTTTCGTGCGGCAAAGTTCCCGCCGGTACACTGTATCTTATATTGTCGGGCACGCCAACGCCCGCGCCGTTAATTACATGCGCCGTCAAAAAAATTAAAAGTTCAGATTCATTTTTGCTTTTTTTGTGATTTTTGAACAACGCGCCCAAAATTGGCAAGTCGCCCAAAATTGGAATTTTGCTGACGCTTTTAGCCTCTTCCGCGCCGATCAAGCCGCCAATTACCATTGGTTCACCGTCGCGCACTGTTACAATCGTATCTGCCGAGCGCGTGTTAAATCTGTACGCCTTTAAATCTTCAACATATTGCGGCGTTCTGACTTCTGTATGAATCGTGGCTGTAATTGTGCCGTCCGCGTTTATGCGCGGCGTGTATTTCAAAATAATTCCCGCGTCTCGATATTTAATTTCGGTCGTCGTGCTTGTGCTGTTCGTGGTAACTTCCGGCACGGGAACTGAACTTCCGACATTTATAATCGCCTCGTGTCCTTGAATCGTCGTAACATTTGGGCGGGATAAAATTTTAGCCTTGCCGTCAGTAATCAGCGCGTTAATTTTTGCGCCGTAATAAATTTCAAACGGTATGCCCAGAGGTCCGCGCCCAAATTGAATTATCCCGTAACCTGTATTGTCGTTCATAGTTTTGCGCTTGTATTCTTCAATAATGTAACCTTGCTTTCTCAAAGAACCGTTAGCATTATATTCTGAATCATGATATTCAATGTTGCGTTCGGGATATTGCGGCAAAGTTGACCAAAACCATTCGACGCCTAAATTTTTGCTTGCATTTTTATCAATCGCCAAAACACGCGCTTCAAGCGAAACTTGCTTTAATTCTACGTCCAATTCTTCCAAAAGTTTTTTGGCGCGTTCGTATTCTGTTTCAGTGCCGAATAAAATCAAAGAATTTGTGTCGGGATTTACAAAAACTCTTTTTGAACGCGGGTCTTTTTCATCATTTTCATCTTTATTATTTGGAGAATTTTTTTCTTCATTAACTGCAATATAATCGTAAGTTCGAGTTGTGCCTTCGGAATTTTTAAGGGTTAAAGTTCTCCATTCCGGAGTGGATTCTTCTGAAAAATCAAGCGTTTTAAAAATCGCTTTGCGAAGAATTTCAGCATCGCCAAATTTTATTGGCAAAACGTAACTTTTCATCGGCGAAACGATATTCAATTTAGTAGTCATAATAAAAATTTCGCCGTCTTTCATCAGATTCAAATTTTTAGTTTTTGCGATAATTTCAAGAATTTTTTCCGGCTCCGTGTCGAATACCGACATTGAAATTTTGCCGTCAACCGAATCATCAACAGAAACATTAATGCCGCCTGAACGTGCAACCATTATAATTGTTGAGCGCAAATCAGAATTATGCACATTCAAAGTCATTGGCGCGGCTTGAGCATTTGCCGCAATAAAAAAAGCTGTCGCAAAACTCGACAGCAATTTTTTCATGTCAATTCCTCCGTTTCAAAATTTTTAAAAAGTATAATTCAAAATCGCTTGAATTTCAATAAAAATTGCAGGCGCGGTTATTTCGGTATATTGGTTTTTCATAAAAATTATGCTAGAATTTTTAAAAATTTCATAGCAATTCAAAGGAGCAGAGGTGGCAACGTGAAAATTTTTTCATCAAATAACAGCGTTCTTCCTATCGCACTTGTTGCATTATTTATGTTGGCAGTTAACGTTGTACTTGGTTTTGTATTGAGCAATCAATCAAAATTTGCAATGAAAACGCTGATTCAAAATCGTATGTTGGATATTGCCAATACCGCCGCTGATATGTTGGACGGCGATACTTTAAAATCGTTGAAAGCCGAAGATAAAGGTACTGCCGGTTATCAAAAAATTAATGACACGCTTGCATTTTTTCAAAGTAATATCGACTTGAAATATATTTATTGCATACAAGTTGCAGGCGAAAAAGAATTTAAATTTTCGGTAGATCCGACGATTGAAGACCCGGGCGAATTTGGTTCGCCGATTGTTTATACTGACGCACTTTATAAAGCAAGCAAAGGTAAAGCCGCAGTTGACGAAGAGCCTTATTCCGATGCATGGGGACGTTTTTACAGTGCCTATAGTCCCGTCTTTGATTCCGGCGGAAAATTGGCGGGAATTGTTGCAGTAGACTTCGATGCAAAATGGTACGATGAACAGATTGAACGCCAAATGTATTCAATTTTGTCTTGTATGATAATTTCTTTGATATTATGTATTTTGCTTGTATTGATTGTTACAAAACAACTTCGGCAACGTGTTCAAGATATGACTAAAGATTTAACGAGTGCACTTGAAGCCGCGCAAGTTGCAAGTAAAGCAAAGACGGCGTTTCTTTCAAATATGAGCCACGAAATAAGGACGCCGATGAATGCAATTATAGGACTTAATCATATTGCGCTTGAAAATAAAGATTTATCGAATGTTACGCGGGAACAACTGAAAAAAATTGACGCCTCCGCAAAACATTTACTCAGCATTATCAATGATATTCTTGACGTGTCACGAATTGAAAGCGGCAAAGTAGTTCTCAAAGACGAAGAATTTTCTTTATCCGAAATTTTGGAGCAGGTAAATATTATAATCGGCAGTCAATGCAAAGATAAAGGCTTGAATTTTGATTTTCAAATTACCGAGAAAATACACGATTTTTATTTCGGCGACGCTTTAAAATTGCGGCAAGTGCTGATAAATATTTTAGGCAACGCGGTAAAATTTACGTCCAAAGGCGGGAAAGTTACTTTTCAAGTTGAAGAAACTGTAGACAGTGATCCAAAATCAATTTTGGTATTTAAAATTGCAGATACCGGCGTCGGAATGGATAAAGAATTTTTACCGAAAATTTTTGAGGCGTTCAGTCAAGAAAATTCAAACGTTACAAACAGATACGGCAGTACAGGTCTCGGCATGACAATTACAAAAAGCATTGTTGAAATGCTGAACGGCGATATTACGGTTGAATCTGAAAAAGGCGTCGGTACAATTTTCACTGTGATAATTAAGCTGAAACATTCTGACAGAGTGAAGGAAAAATCTGAAACTGCGCCGTCGGAAAAAGATTTGTCGGAAATTCAAATAAATTTGGCGGGAAAAAGGATATTGCTTGCAGAAGATATGCCTGTAAATGCCGAAATTATGATGGAAATTTTAAAAATGCGGGATATGAAACCTGAGCACGCGGCAAACGGCAAAATTGCAGTTGAAATGTTTGAAAATTCGCCGCCGAATTATTACGACGCAATTTTAATGGATATGCAAATGCCGATAATGAGCGGACTGGACGCAACGCAAGCTATACGCGCCATGAATCGCGCAGATTCCAAAACTACTCCGATTATTGCACTGACTGCCAACGCCTTTGAAGAAGACATTCACAGAAGTATTCAAGCCGGTATGAACCCGATTGAACCGGAAATAATTTATCGAACACTTGAAAAATTTATAAATGAACGATTTCAGAATAAATAAATTTTTTTGGGAGGAATATTATTGGAAATATTTAATCAAAATTCGGAAAGTTCATTTTTTGCAAAGGCGCAACGTTTTGGAAAATCTTTCATGTTGCCGATTGCGGTACTTCCTGCGGCGGGACTTTTACTCGGAATAGGCGGCGCGTTGTCAAATCCAAATTCAATCAAGGCGTACCCGTTTTTAAATATTGAGTGGTTGTAATATATTTTTCAAATAATGTCGGCGGCAGGCAGCACAGTTTTTGCAAATTTGGCGACTTTGTTTGCGATAGGAATTGCATTCGGTCTTGCGCGTTCAGATAAAGGCACGGCGGGACTTTCTGCATTTTTGGCGTTGATGATTATGAACGCAACAATTAATGTAATGTTGAAATTACCGACACATTGGCGGCGGAAAATCCGGCAAGCGTCGGGCAAGGCGTGGCGTTGGGTATTCAAATTTTGGAAACGGGCGTATTTGGCGGCGTGGTTGTCGGTATAATGGGTTATCTTTTACATTCACGTTTCAACAAATTTGAAGTTCCTGCATTTTTGGGATTTTTTGGCGGCTCCAGATTCGTACCGATTATAACTTCATTTGCGGCAATTTTTTTGGAATACTGATGTTTTTCATATGACCGCACTTTCAGAAATTAATTTTTGGAATGGGCGGGCTTGTTGATTCAACCGGCTACTTCGGCACTTTTATTTTTTGATTTATACTGCGAATGTTGGGACCTTTCGGCTTGCACCACATTTTTTATTTGCCGTTTTGGACAACTGCACTTGTCGGCAGTGAAATTGTACAAGGGCAACTTGTCGAAGGTACACAAAGAATTTTCTTTGCACAGTTGGGCGATCCTTCAACCGAACATTATTACATTGGAATTTCTCGTTTTATGTCGGGCAGATTTATAACAATGATGTTTGGATTAGTCGGAGCTTGTTTGGCAATGTATCACACGGCTAAACCGAATAAAAAAGAAGTCGTTGGAGGATTGCTTTTTTCAGCCGCTTTAACGTCGTTTTTAACGGGAATTACATAACCGATAGAATTTGCATTTTTATTTGTAGCACCTGCGCTTTACGTCCTCCACGCTTTTTTTGACGGTTGCGCTTTTATGATTGCACATATTTTAGAAATTACGGTCGGTCAAACTTTTTCCGGAGGTTGCATTGATTTAATACTTTTCGGCGTTTTGCAGGGCGCAGACAAAACTAACTGGATTTATATTTTGCCTGTCGGCGTTGCGTGGTTTTTCCTGTACTATTTTTCATTTAAGTATCTGATTTTAAAATTTGATTTCAAAACTTTAGGGCGCGAAGATGAAGAAATTGCAGTTGAAGTAAAAGCCGGAAAAAATGCGGAACGCGCAAATTTGATAATTGAAGGATTAGGCGGCGCAAAAAATATTTTGGAATTGGACTGCTGCGCGACGCGGCTTAGAGTAACCGTAAATGACGGCAATATTATAAATGAAAAATTGCTGACTGAAAGCGGCAGTCGCGGAGTCGTGAAAAATGGCAAGGGTATTCAAGTTATTTATGGTCCTCAAGTCACGATTATAAAAAATGAACTTGACGAAATGCTGGATGGTTAGCGGTTAGGGCGTGTTGAATAAATCTGATTTCAAATCGTTCTATGTTCAGACTTTTTAATTTCTAAACTTACTTTTCTTTGTCCGAGCCACAAAGAAAAGTAACAAAAGAAAAGGCGTTTTTTCCGCCAGAGATTCAGTCCTGAATCAATGGCGGCGGCGCACGTCCTTGTGCGCCGGGTTACTGTTATTCGCACATTTTTTACATTTTGCAACACGTCTTAGTTGTTAGTAGTTAGTCTTGTAGTAAAAAAGCGTCTCTCTTTTTGTTACTTGCAAAGGCGACGAGTAGGAGCATTTGCTCTTTGGGCGAGCAAAGAAAAAGTACGTTCAATAAATAAATTTTTAAAAATATTTTTACATTAAAAAATTCATTTATTTAACAAAACCTAGAATTAATCAACTGCACACGGTTACTATCTATCTACCAACTAACCGCTAACCACTACAAAAGGAGTGATAAATTTGATAGAAATATTTGACGGCGCAATGGGTACAATGTTGCAACAAGGCGGCTTGAAGGCGGGCGCGTGTCCCGAACTGATGAATATTGAATCGCCTGAAGTTGTAAAAAAAATCCACCGCGCCTATATTGACGCGGGCGCAACCATTATTGAAACAAATACTTTCGGAGCAAGCAGTTTAAAATTGGAACATTACGGCATTGCCGAACGTGCGAAAGAATTAAACGCCGCCGCCGTGAAAATTGCGAAGTCGGCAGGAAATGTAAAAGTTGCCGGCTCAATGGGTCCTACGGGAAAATTTATTGCGCCGTTGGGCGATTTGGATTTTGAAGACGCCTATAAAATTTTTTATGAACAGGCTGAAGCGTTGGCGGAGGCGGGCGCAGATTTTCTGATTATCGAAACTTGCATTGATATTCAAGAAATGCGCGCCGCACTTTTAGCCGCTAAGGACGCTTGCAATTTGCCGGTAATTTGCCAACTTTCCTACAGCGAAGACGGGCGAACCGTTACAGGAACTTCACCTAAAGAAGCAGCCGTAATTTTGGAAGCAATGGGCGCGGATATTATCGGCGTTAATTGTTCGCTCGGCCCGGAGCAACTTGTTCCCGTTGTAAAAATTTTGGCTGAAAATTGCCGCGTGCCAATCAGTGTACAACCTAATGCAGGTATGCCCTATCTTGAAAACGGCGTCACGAAATTTCCAATGGACGCAAAAACTTTTGGAAGTTGGGGCGTTAAACTCGTTGAAGTCGGTGCAACTTATTTGGGCGGCTGTTGCGGTACAACGCCTGAACATATCAGCGAACTTGCAAAAAATGTCAGAAACTGCAAGGAAGTTTCGCGCAGTTTTTCAAATACTTTGAAACTTGCAAGTCGCAGTAAAACTGTTGAAATTGATAAAAAT
>CAJOGS010000026.1:20528-22220 GCA_905234045.1 uncultured Selenomonadaceae bacterium
CGGTTTTAATCGGCGAAAGAATTAATCCGACAGGCAGAAAAAAACTTGCCGCCGAAATTTGGGAAGGTTCACTTTTGGGCGTGAAAAAAGACGCCGTGAATCAAGTTAAAAGCGGCGCAAAAATTCTTGATGTTAATATGGGCGTCGGCGGAATTGATCAAGCAAAAATGATGGCGCAGGCTGTCAAAGAAATTGCACAAATTACCGACGCGCCACTTGCGATTGATACTTCAGATGAAAAAGCACTTGAGGCGGGTTTGCGAATTTATCCCGGACGCGCTTTAATAAATTCTGTCAGTTTTGAACCTGACAGAATCCAAAAATTTTTACCGCTTGCCAAAAAATACGGCGCGGCTATTTTAGTTTTGCCGTTGACTGAAAAAGGCGTGCCAAAAACTGCAGAAGAGCGCGTTGAAGTTGCAGAAAAAATTATCGACGCCGCCAAAAATGTCGGACTGCGCGACGGCGATTTTTTACTTGACGCGCTTGTTATGACAATTTCGGCAGACGCCAACGCCTGTAACGAAGTTTTGAAAACTTTGAAACTCTACCGCGAAAAATTCGGCTACCCTGCGACTATGGGGCTTTCAAATATTTCTTTCGGCTTGCC
The DNA here is from genome assembly GCA_905234045.1 of uncultured Selenomonadaceae bacterium. GTDB lineage: Bacteria > Bacillota > Negativicutes > Selenomonadales > Selenomonadaceae > Quinella. Next base: position 21,139 of record CAJOGS010000026.1, read on the forward strand.
GAATCGTCCGCTGATTAATTCAACGTTTTTTGCAATGTGCCTAGCCGCCGGACTCGACGCGCCGATTATGAATCCTTATGATGAATTTATGCAGAACGCTTTAAAAGCAAGCGCGGCACTTTTGGGCAAAGATGCCAACGGCTTGCAGTTCAGCAAACTCGGACAGTTAAACGGCTCGTTGACTTTTTCAACTGCCGAAAAAAAAACTGAAAAATTTGTAGGCGATATTCTCGCGCAGATTAAACAAGCGGTTATTGAAGGCGATAAAGATGAAATTCCCGCGCTGATTGTCAAGGCGATTGAGGAAAATCACGACGCCAACGAAATTACCGAAAAGGCTTTAACCGCCGCAATGAATGATATTGGCGAAGATTTCGGCGCAGGTAAAATGTTTTTGCCGCAAGTTTTGCTGTCGGCTGAAACTATGCGAACGGCTTTTAATAAACTGAAAGAAATTTTGCCCGCGCAGGAGACTTCAACGAACGGCACATTTGTAATTGCGACGGTAAAAGGCGACGTTCACGATTTGGGAAAAAATATCACGGGCGCACTTTTGGCGAACAGCGGATTTAAATTGATTGACTTGGGCAAAGATGTTGATTCGGCTGAAATTGTGCGTGCGGCGATTGAAAATGATGCTGATATTGTCGGACTTTGTGCGCTGATGACAACTACAATGATTCAGATTGACAAAGTTATTGCAGATTTAAAGGCGGCGGGAAGTTCGGCAAAAGTTATGGTCGGCGGCGCGGCTTTAACTCAAGAATACGCAGACGCGGCGGGCGCGGACGCTTACGCAAAAGACGGCGTGGCGGCTGTTAAACTTGCAAAAAAATTAATTGGAATGAATTAAAATAAAAATCAAAAATATTTCGGCATAGATTTTGACGGTATTTTTAATTTTTATGTATTTAATTTTTGATTAAATCAGATTTCAAAAAATTTCTATTGTAAGTTTTTTTTATTGAAATTTACTTTTTATTTTCCGAAATAGCGGTTAGTTGTTAGGGCGTGGTGAATAATTCTGTTTTAAATTTTATTTTAATTGAACGTACTTTTTCTTTGTCTTGTCAAAGAAAAAG
>CAJOGS010000027.1:0-14781 GCA_905234045.1 uncultured Selenomonadaceae bacterium
TGGATCCTGTAATTATTATGTCGTTTATCAGCGCGTGCTACGGTTATTTCTTCCTGCCGACTTATCCTTCAGATTTGGCTTGTATCGGTTTCGACCGTTCCGGCACTACGCGCATCGGCAAATATATTTTGAACCATTCATTTATGATTCCCGGTTTAATCGGCGTTATCAGCGGTTGTTGCGTCGGTTTTGTTATGGCGCACATTGTTTTATAAAATATTTTTCGGCTCGTCGAAAGACGGGCTTTTTTGTTGGAAAATTTTTTCTTGCCAAATAAAAAAAATTCGTTTATACTACAAACAAATTTGGGGCGCGGTTGAAAATCTGCGCCGCAGGCGTCGTAACGCCATTTGTAGCACTTTGGGAGGTGTTTTTACCTTGAAATTGTCAGAAAATAATTTCCGCGCCGCAAAGTGCTATTTTAGCCCGCATTGCAACGCCATTTGTAAGGGGGTAGGGTTTAAAAGTGCTATCTCCGTAAGGAGTCTGAAACTTTTTGGTAATGCAGATTGTTGTCATGATAAATTCCGTTTAAAAGTGCTATCTCCGTAAGGAGTCTGAAACTTGACTACTTAATATTTTAGATAAGGCATATCTTCCAAGTTTAAAAGTGCTATCTCCGTAAGGAGTCTGAAACTTAATTTTATTTAACGAACTGTTAATTAAAGACTGATGTTTAAAACTGCTATCTCCGCAAGGAGTCTGAAACTCATGAAATTTACGATATCTTGTTTTAAGATTTTTCAGTTTAAAAGTGATATCTCCGCAAGGAGTCTGAAACTCGTTTGTTGTTACAAACTCACCCTTTGGCGTTTCCAGTTTAAAAATGGTATCTCCGTCAGGAGTCTGAAACCCATTAATTGCTGACGCACATTGAATGAATTTTGTACAAAATGTTTAAAAGTGCTATCTCCGCAAGGAGTCTGAAACTCTTGCAATATTATCTCTACCTTTTTATTTTTTTTGTAGAGTTTAAAAGTGCTATCTCCGCAAGGAGTCTGAAACGGCAATGAAATGATTTGTCTCAAGTAGTTTCTCCAAGCCGGCGTTTAAAAGTGCTATCTCCGCAAGGAGTCTGAAACTCGCACATTCCTGATAATCCAATGCGTTTTGTTGAAGCTTCAGGCAATTTCTGAAGGTTTAAAAGTGCTATCTCCGCAAGGAGTCTGAAACTAAATATAAATTCTTTCAAACTGGACAATAACATGGTTTAAAAGTGCTATCTCCGCAAGGAGTCTGAAACCATACTATTTACTCTCTCTCTTAATGTTTTTTTATTATTCAGTGTTTAAAAGTGCTATCTCCGCAAGGAGTCTGAAACTTTCCTTTGTCTATCATGTATAATGGAGTCAATGCAACATAGTTTAAAAGTGCTATCTCCGTAAGGAGTCTGAACAAAAAAATAACCGCCCGTAATTGGGCGGCTTTTTTGGTTAAAAAAAATCCCGACAAATTGCCGGGATTTTTTATTTTAATGAGTTTGCCAAATTTACAAAATCTTCGATTGATAAATTTTCTGCGCGGCGTTCGGCTGAAATATTTGCAATTTCCAACGCCGATAAAATTTTTTCACGTGGAAAACCCGCGCCCAACAATGAATTTACCAAAGTTTTTCTGCGCTGTCCAAAGGCGGCGCGTACTACTTTTATAAAATAATTTTCATCAGCAACTTTGAATGGCGATTCTCTAACGTCACAAACTACAACCGCGCTTGTAACTTCGGGACGCGGCAAAAATGCACTCGGCGGCACTTCAAACGCAATTTGAACATCTGCGCGAAATTGTACCGCTACAGTCAGGAATTTGGCGCGGCTGTCATTCGTTCGGCAACTTCTTTTTGTACCATTGTTACAATTTTTGTGACGGGCAATTTTTTTTCTAAAAGTGTCAGTAAAATTTGCGTCGTGATATAGTACGGCAGATTTGCAACTACTTTGAAATTTGGCGGCATTAATTCTTCAATTTCAACTTTCAAAATGTCGTCCTGTATCAATTTGAAATTTTCGTAGCCTTCCAAAGTTTTTTCAAGAACGGCAGGTAATTTTTTATCCAATTCAACCGCCGTAACTTTTGCGCCCGCCTCTAACAGTCCTTGCGTCAAAGTTCCGATTCCGGGTCCGATTTCCAAAACTTCATCGCCTTCAGAAATTTCTGCCGCGTCTACGATTTTTTGTACTACCGATGAATCGATTAAAAAATTTTGTCCGAGACGTTTGGACGCCCGCAAGTCGAATGTTTTTAAAATATGTCGGGTTGCCGCCAAGTCAGCAATTTTAGGGTGTAACATTTTCCAACGCCTCCATAAATTCTTCCCGCGTCACGCCGTAAGAGTTCAGACGCTTTACAAAAGTTTTAACATTGCCGTAACCTATACCCAACGCCGCGCCGATTTTATCGCGCAGTTTTGAACTTTCTTCGCCGCCGCTTAAACCAAATTTTAACATTTCAGCCGCGTTAAATTCGTTGCGAGGATTTAATTCAAGCGTCCGAACTTTCGACAATGCTTTTTTGATTGATTCGGGGCTTGCCTGCTCAACGCCAATATCATTATTCGCCGTTGCCTCGTCTTTCGGGATATAGGCGTGTTTGGCATTTGGAAATTTTTTAGTCAGAAAAGTCCTTATATTTTCGCCCGCTGTATCAGGGTCAGTTAAAATTATAATTCCGCGTTTTTTATACGCCGCCGCAATGTTCGCCAAAGTTTTTTTGTTGAAGTGAAAACCGTTTGTAATAATACAATCCGCCTCAACTGCGCGATTTACGGCGACAATATCCATTTTGCCTTCGACAACCAAAACTTCTTTCAGCAAATTAACACCGCCACTCAATGAAATAAATTACGCAAGCAACATTTCCTCAACCAATCTGAAAATGTCCTGTTCAATATCAAGGGAACTGCGCGCAAAATTATTTTCGGCACATTTGATAGTTTCCCATTTGTATTTTTGCGACAATTCAACATACATTTTATAAGATTTTACCATATAGTTATAATCCGATTCATGTAAATCAGTGCGCCCGCGTTTTTGGCGGAGCATTGCAGAAATTTCCGGCGGCATATCCAAAAAAATTGTAAGATTGGGACGCGGCAACTGAAATTTTTTTATTTCAATGTCTTCAACCCAATTCCAGAATTTTTCTCTGTCCATTTTACGATTAAATTTTACGGCTTGATGCGCCATGTTAGATGCAAAATATCTGTCGGCCAGTATAATTCCGCCGTCTTCATAAAAATCTTTCCACGTCTGAAAACTTGCAAATCTGTCAACCGCGTAAAACATAGCTGAAGCATATGGATTCACACTCTCGGGATTTCCGCCAAAATCTCCGCGCAGATACATTTTAATAAGTGCAGATGATTCACTTTCATAATTTGGAAAGCTCACGCGCAAAACATTGACACGCAAATTTCTAAGGCGTTCATAAAGTCTTGTTGTCTGCGTAGCTTTGCCGGATCCGTCAGCCCCCTCAATAACAACTAATTTACCCATTTCAACACACCTCACAGTTTAAATAATTCTGTTACCGTCGTCCGCAAAACTTCCTGCATAACTGTTACATTCAAAAGTAACGCCTCTACTTGCGGGCGCAGTTTTGTATAATGAAATTTGGGATCACGCGGTACAAGGAAATCACTTGGATAGGGAATAACTTCAAATCCTTGCTGTTGAAAATTTAATACCGCGCGTCTCATATGAAACGCAGATGTTACTAAAATTGGTTTATGAAAATTTTTCTCGCGCAGAATTTGTGCGGAAAAAATTGCATTTTGAGTTGTGTTGACGCTTTTAGTTTCAAGCAAAATTTTTTCTGACGGAACATTGAGAGTTTGCAAAATTCTAAGTGCGATTAAAGCCTCTGCGCCGCTGTCTGAATAAACCTGCCCGCCGCTTAAAAGTATCGGCATATCTAACATTTTCTGCAACCTTACGGCGGTTAAAAGTCTGTTTGCAGGGCTTGCACAAAGTGTGCCTTCGCCGTCTACGTCTTGAGAATCTCTGATTGCTCCCCCGCCTAACATTATTATAACATCTGCAGATTTTAAATCTGCTTGAGTTGGCGGAGGATATTTTTGCTCTAACCAGCCCATAGTTTTATCCGCTACCAAGCCGGTACACATTAAATAAAAAATCAGCGTCCAAAATCCTACAATCAATGAAAGTTTGAAATTTAAACGTGACAAATAAAATGTTAAGACTACCAATAATATTATAAAAAGTCCGGGCGGAAGTATCCAGCTTGCGCCAAACTTCAGTAAATATACCAAAAAAATCCGCCTTTCCGACAAAAATGTTGAAAAATATTTTTCGTTAATTCTGCAGATTGTAAAAAAATTCCTGCTTTTGAGTTTTTTTTATTATGTCGGTTTGAATAATTATTTAAGTCTGCTGTTTTATAAAAAAAATTTTTAAATTTATGCAATGATTTTAACTAGGGCGTGTTGAAAAATAAATAGAATTGCAAAACTGCTGATGATTAACGAACTAAATTTTGTTTACTGAGGACGAAAAAACAGCACCGCAAAAAGCGTCTTTCTTGCAAATGCGAGGAGTACGAGCATTTGCTGTACTTGCAAAGGCGCCGAGTAGGAGGATTTGCTCTTTGACAAGACAAAGAAAAAGTACGTTCAAGATATAAAAAATTTAACCAAAAAATTTTATAACAGATTTTTTCAACACGCACTAGGAGCTGTTGGTAAAGTAATTAAAAAGCTGACTGATAACCGGAAAGTTGGTGCGCGCACGGACGCTTTGTAGTGTTATAGTGGTATAGTTTTTACTACCTCACTACCGCACTATCGAACTATCGAAAGTACATTAAAAAAAATTAAACTAATAAGAGTTTCCCAACACTTCATAAAAAAAATAAAGTAAAATCATGCTTGAATTACTCACTCTGCCTTAGTTGTAGACTTTTATTTTGCCGAATGGTATAATAACAACGTTTTCAAAAATTAAATGAGGTGAGAATTTGGAAGAGTTTGAATACATGCACGGAAATATTGTTCCTGTAAACCTTGAACACGAAATGAAATTTTCTTACATAGATTACGCTATGTCGGTTATAGTTTCCCGCGCAATTCCTGATGTCAGGGACGGTTTAAAACCTGTCCACCGCCGTATTTTGTACGCAATGCAGGAAGCGGGAATGACTTCAACCAAGCCTTATAAAAAATCTGCGCGTATCGTCGGTGAAGTTTTGGGTAAATACCACCCGCACGGCGACACTTCTGTTTATGATGCGATTGTCAGAATGGCGCAGGATTTTTCAATGCGTTATCAGTTGGCGGACGGACACGGTAACTTCGGCTCTGTGGACGGCGACCCCGCCGCCGCCATGCGTTATACTGAAGTTCGTATGTCAAAAATTTCTGAACTGATGCTTGACGACATTGAAAAAGAAACTGTCGATTTTGTCCCGAACTACGATGAATCTTTAAAAGAACCCGCCGTTTTGCCGGCAAAATTTCCGCAACTTTTGGTAAACGGCACTTCAGGTATCGCAGTCGGTATGGCTACGAATATACCGCCGCACAATTTGAGCGAAGTTATCGACGCAACTTTAATGCTGATTGACAATCCCGACGCAGAATTTGAAGAATTAATGTCAGTGATTAAAGGCCCGGACTTCCCGACGGCGGCGCAAATTATCGGCGAAAATGGAATTTACGAGGCATATACTTCAGGGCGCGGCTCAATTTTAATGCGCGCCAAAACTGAAATTGAAACACGCTCCAACGGCAAGCCGCGTATCGTCGTTACTGAATTGCCGTACCAAGTCAACAAGGCGCGGTTAATTGAAAAAATCGCCGATTTAGTCAGAGATAAAACTATCGAAGGTATAACCGACCTGCGCGATGAATCTGACAGAGACGGCATGAGAATTGTTATGGATTTAAGACGTGACGTAAATCCGCAAATAATTTTGAATTTGCTTTTCAAACATACGCAAATGCAAGATACTTTCGGCGTCATTATGTTGGCACTGGTTGACGGTTCGCCGCAAGTTTTAAATCTCAAACAAATTTTAAATCTGTATATCAAACATCAGAAAGAAATTATCACGCGCCGCACTCGTTACGAACTCGACAAGGCGAAAAATCGCGCTCACATTTTGGAAGGTTTAACTAAAGCGATTGAAAATCTTGACGCCATTATTTCTACAATTCGCCAAAGTGAAAATACAAATTCCGCCAAAACTGATTTGGTTGAAAAATTTGAGTTCACTGACATTCAAGCGCAAGCCATTTTGGATTTGAAACTTCAAAAATTAACCGGGCTTGAACGTGAAAAAATTGAAACAGAATACAAAGAAATTCTTGCGCTGATTGAAAAACTTACCGAAATTTTAGCGGACGAAAATAAAATTTTGGAAATTATCAAAAACGAACTTACCGCCGTTAAAGAAAAATTCGGCGATAAGAGACGCACTGAAATTGTTGTCGAAAAAACCGCCACGAAATTTTCAACTGAAGATTTAATCCACGATGAAAACGTTGTAATAACTTTGACACGCGGCGGCTACGTCAAGAGAATCGGGCTTGACACTTATAAAAATCAGCGGCGCGGCGGCGTCGGAATTACCGGCATGAGTACGAAGGCTGAAGACGTTGTTGAACATATTTTGATAACGACGAATCATCAGACGGTTTTATTTTTCACGAATCGCGGCAGAGTTTTCCCGCTGAAAGCATACAGCGTTGTTGAAACAAGCCGCACGGCTAAGGGCGTTCACATTAACAATTTAATTCCTATGGAAAACGATGAACGAATTACCGCGCTTATTAAAGTTCGTGATTACGATCCTACAAAATATTTCTTTATGGCGACTAAAAAAGGTATCGTCAAGAAAACTCAACTGTCTGAATTCAGTTCAATGCCCAAACGCGGTATTGTTGCAATTAAACTTACCAAAGATGACGAACTTATCGGCGTAAAATTTACCGAAGGCGAACAAAATATGATTCTCGGCACCGAACAAGGCAAGGCAATTATTTTTGCTGAAGAAGAGGTACGCGCAACCGGCAGAGCCACTCAAGGCGTTAAGGGTATCACACTCCGCAAGGGCGATCATGTAGTTGGAATGGACAAACTCAGCAAGGGTACTGAAGTTTTGATTGTCAGTGAAAACGGTTTCGGCAAACGCACTTCAACTGCCGAATTTCATCCGCAAAGTCGCGGCGGTTTGGGCGTTATCAATATGAAAGTTACCGAAAGAACCGGTAAAGTTGTCGGTATAAAAATTGTCAATCCTGATCAGGAACTTTTGCTGATTACGACTGAAGGGCTTGTTATTCGCACTGATATTTCAAGTATTTCTGTTGTCGGCAGAAACGCGCAGGGCGTTATTTTAATGCGTACCAGAGAAGACGATAAAATCGCCGCGCTTGCAACTATTTCTTTAAAAAATGATTAATTAAAAAATTCAGGTGTTAGTTTTTCTAACGCCTTTTTTTACAAAAACATTTTTGAAAGGGGTGATGCGATGAAAAATTTAATTTTGAAATAAAATTTTCAAACGAATTACGAAATTTAAAGGAGTGATTTTTTGACTGTTTTGACTTTGGAAAAATCTAAAGAAATTTTGAAAAAGCATACTACAGAAGCGCACCTTTTCACACACGCGGCGGCAGTTTCTGCGGCAATGGAGGCAATGGCTGAACATTTCGGCGAAGATAAAGAACATTGGGCGGCGATTGGTTACCTCCACGATGTGGATTTTGAAAAATTTCCTGAAGAACATTGTTTGCATGTGCGGGACCTTTTGGAGCCTGAAGGCGTTCCCGATGAAGATATTGATACAATAATTTCGCACGCTTACGGCTTGCACCCCGTCACGGTTAAACCTACGACGAATTGTCAAAAATCTTTGTTCGCAGTTGACGAACTCACGGGGATTGTACACGCTTATTCTTTAATGCGTCCCGAAAAATTTGACGGTATGAATGTTAAAAGTTTGAAGAAAAAATTCAAAGACAAACGTTTTGCCGCCAAATGTAACCGCGAAGTTATTTCAAAAGGCGTCGAAGATTTGGGAATGACGCTTGATGAAGTTATGGAAATTTGTATTAAAGGTATGGCGGCTCATGCTGACGAGTTTTGAAAAAATTTTCAATTTCATATTAAAATCATATTAATATGCTATACTATGCAAGATTTTTATTTTATGAAAGGTGTGTTTCTATTGAATTTGTTGAGGACTCTGGTAATGGTGATGATGATTTTTGCAGTTAATTCCGTGACTTTTGCGTCGGGCGCATTTAGAATGGGAGATCAAGGCTCGGAAGTCGCAGAAATACAGGGTTACCTTATCAAACTCGGCTATGATGTTATGGCTGACGGCGATTATGGTCCTTCAACTGTTGATGCAGTAAAATCTTTCCAGAAAACTCAAGGGTTAAATGTTAATGGCACTGTTGATGAAAAAACTTACCGCGTGCTTGTCGGTCGTGAAATGCCGGAAGTAAATCGCGGTATTACCTCAATGGCTCGCCGTCTTACAAGCATTGCAATGCAGTATATCGGAACGCCTTATGTATTCGGCGGAAATTCGCTTTACTACGGTATTGACTGCTCGGCTTATACTCAACAGATTTACGCGCAAATCGGAATTAATTTGCCGCGTACTGCTGATGTTCAATATGAAGTCGGCACTCCTATTTCTCGCAGTGAACTTTTGCCGGGCGATGAAGTTTTCTTCACTACTTACACTTACGGCGCGTCACATTGCGGCATTTATCTTGGCGACGGCAATTTCATTCATGCAAGTTCAAGTCGCGGTGTCACAATTTCTTCACTTAATGACCATTACTACAGCACGCACTACATTGGAGCGCGCAGAATGTTTTAATTCTTAAATTTTAAAATCTGTAAAAATTTCGTCCAAATAAATTAATTTTTGGGCGAAATTTTTTTTGAAAGGAGAAATATTTATGAAATTGCGAAAAGCGGTAATACCGGCGGCGGGACTCGGTACAAGGTTTTTACCTGCAACGAAGGCGCAACCGAAAGAAATGTTGCCAATCGTCGATAAACCTACCATTCAATACATAATTGAAGAGGCGGCAAGCGCGGGCGTCGAAGATATTATTATTGTCACGGGACGCAGTAAACGCTCAATAGAAGATCATTTCGACAGATCGATTGAGTTGGAAATTGAGTTGGAAAAATCCGGAAAATCTGACTGGCTGGAAATGGTTAAATCAATTTCAGAAATTGCGAACATTCATTTTATCAGACAAAAACAGCCGCTCGGACTCGGACACGCGGTATTGACGGCAAGTCATTTTATCGGCGATGAACCTTTTGCAGTTTTGTTGGGCGATGACGTTGTAGTTTCAAAAAAGCCGGCACTTCAGCAGATGGTTGAAGTTTTCAACGAATATAAAACTTCAATTTTGGGCGTGCAGGAAGTTTCGCCTGACGCGGTTAGCCGTTACGGCATTGTTGATTGTCGCCACGTTGATAACGATGTTTATAAAGTTCGTGATTTAGTCGAAAAGCCGAAAAAAGAAGACGCGCCGAGTAATATTGCAATTTTGGGGCGGTACATTTTAACGCCGTCAATTTTTAATTATTTGGAAACGCAAACGCCGGGCGCAAACGGCGAAATTCAACTTACCGACGCCTTGAAAAGATTGTCGAAAGATGAAGCAATGTATGCCTACATTTTCAAGGGACACCGTTACGACGTCGGCACAAAAATAGGATTTCTGCAAGCAAATATTGAATTTGCATTGAGAAATCCCGAAATTGCTGACGATTTGACAGATTATTTGTCAAGCCTGAATGAAAATATGGCGGAAATGTTGGCTTACGATTAAAATATTTTGACTTAAAATTTTTGAAAAATTTATACGCACAATGGAAAAATTTTCTGAAAAAAACTTGAAAAAATTCTTGACTTTCAGGAAAAAAATGCTAAAATAAAAACTGAAAATAGAATGAAAGTTCATCGTTAATAACCCGCTATTAAAGGGGCAGTCTACAAGACGCCCTTTCTAAAAATAACACTAGCAATATTAGAATCCCGACAAGCGTCGGGTATTTTTATTTGTCGAAAAATTGATTTTACCCAAAAGCAGAAATTTTTTTGGCGGTTTAATGTCAATTTGAAAATTATTTTTCGTTGCTGTTGTAGTTTTGTAGTAAGACTATCACACTACATCAACTGTCTTCGTAGGGGCGGACGCGCAATTTTAAGCCGCGTTCTTCACAGATTTTTTTGCATTGTTCAATTTCGGCGGGCGGCGTAACTTTGTCAACAACAGTTAAAATTACATTTGGCACGTAGTTTTTAATATTTTGTGCGAAGTCCAACATTGCGGCGTATGCTTGTAAGCCGAATTTTGAGCGCGTAATTTGCAAATATCTTTCAGCAGTTGCCGCGTTCAAACTGATTGACGCCGTGTCTAAAATATTTTCAAATTCTGATTCAATATTTCGCCCGTGTTCCAAGTTGCCGAGACCGTTTGTATTTAGGCGCGTCGGAATTTGCGGGCGAATTTTTTTCACATATTTTAAAAGCTCCAGAAGTTCCGCAAGTCTGATTGTAGGTTCACCAAATCCGCAAAATACAATTTCAGTTACAATATCAAACGGCGCGGCGTCCAACGCTTTTTTTACTTCGTCGGCAGTCGGTTCACTTTCCAGCCACAAAGAATTTTCAGCCGTCATAACTTTTTTTTCTCGCAAACAAAATGGGCAGTCATTGTTACAGCGATTAGTTAAATTAATGTACAAGCCGCGCGGCTTTTCGGCGTTCACCGGAAAATATTTTCCGCCTTCAGTCATGTAAATTATCATCGTTAATCCCTCCGCCGCTATTTTAACTGCAAAGTTCGACAATTTCAATTCAATGTGTTAAAATGATAGAAATTTTCAAGGAGGCGATTTAAATCAAGTACGAAGATTTAATTTTTAAAATTCCTGTTGAATCAGAAACCTACCGCAATGACTCTAATTTTGTAATAAATCAAATAATTGCTATTCTCGATAAAAGAAAACTTATCGGAGACGACAAGATTATTCTCAATACAAATTTAAAATTGGGCTTGCCATTGGAAAATATTAACAAAATTGCCGGACCTATGATTGAGGCTTGGGCAGTAGAAGTTTTTTCAGGGATACGCGACGAATTAAACAATAATTATTGTTTAATTAACGTTGAGGCGCAGGAAAGACTTGGAATGGCAGATATAATTCTACAATTCCGAAAAAATAATCGAGTTATCACGAGTAATGTTGACGTAAAAGCTACTTCAAATGATATTCCAAAAAGCGGTAAAAGTCCCAATATAACTTCATTTTCTCGAATAAGAACGGCTTATGTAAAAAATCCTGATTTTATGTTTATTGTACTCTCTATGAAGCATAAAGTTTATTCTGAAAAAAATTCTGCAACGGGATTAATTGACGGAATTATGGAAATTGTAAGCTATAACGCCTATGATTTAAAATTTATCAGCGATGAAGATTTAAATTATAATCCTTCACTTGGTACGGGACAAATTCAAGTTAAAGATATTCATTATGTCAATTATCAATATCGAACAACTTGGGAAATGTGCCAACTGCTTGACAAAAAATATTTAAGCAGTAAGCGGCGGACATTTGAAGATTTTTACAGGGAAGCAAAGAAAAATAAATGGATAAAGAATTAAAAATTATATGCGGCGATGCTGTAACTGAAATGCAAAAATTTCCAAATTCCAGTGTAAATTTAATAGTTACCGACCCGCCTTACAATTTGAGTAAAAATTACGGCGTTTATCAAGATGATTTGTCGTTTAATGAGTATTTGGATTTTTCAAGAAAATGGTTACGGGAAGCAGTTCGTGTGCTTGCAGATGATGGATCAATATATATTTTTATGGGAACACGATATATTTCCTATCTTTATGTAATGCTTGAACAAGAATTTAAACTTTTTTTTAATTCGTGGATAACGTGGTTTTACACTCAAGGAATTGGAAAAGTTAAAGGTTTTTCGCCGCGTCACGATGATATTTTATTTTTTACAAAACACGCTAAAAATTTTACTTTCAACTTAGACAATATCAGAGTTCCTCAAAAATTTTATCGTTCAGTAAATAATATGCGCGGCGCAAATCCCGGAAATGTTTGGGAATTTTCACATACGCACTATTGCAACAAAAACAGGAAAAATCACCCTACACAAAAACCGGAAGCTTTATTTGAAAGAATAATTTTGGCGTCGTCAAATGAAGGCGATTTAATTTTAGATCCTTTTGTTGGTAGTGGTACTGCAGTTCGTGTTTGTCAACAACTCAACAGAAATTGCATTGGAATTGATATAAATCCAGATTATGTAAAAATGGCAAATTCCAGATTATCAGAGCCTTTTGCAGGTTTTGACAGCATAGATGAACGAACTTTGCGAACACCTAAGGGATTAAAAAAATTACAAACAAATTTATTTTAGGAGTGATTAATTTGAAAAAATCTTATAAAATTGAAGTAGACTGCGCGAACTGCGCCCAAAAAATGGAGGACGCAGCGAATAAAATTGACGGCGTAAAAAATGCGGTTGTAAATTTTATGACGCTGAAAATGCAGGTAGAATTTGAAGACGGCGCGGACGCAAAATCAGTAATGGAAAATATTTTGGAGCAGTGCCGCAAAATTGAGCCGGACTGCGAAATTTATTTTTAAGGTGATTTAATGAATCGAAAACAGAAAAAAAATCTTGTAAGAATAATTTTGACGGCAATTTTAATGACAGCGTTGCACTTCGTACCTAGCGAAGGCGCGGCGCGTTTTTGTTTGTACCTTGTGCCATATTTTATTATCGGTTACGATATTTTGATAAAGGCGGCGAAAGGTATAAAAAACCGTCAGCCGCTGGACGAAAATTTTTTAATGGCAGTGGCGACGGCGGGCGCAATAATTTTGGCGTTGTACAGCGGCAGCGGCGATTATACAGAGGCTGTGGCGGTTATGCTTTTTTATCAGATTGGGGAATGGTTTCAAAGTTACGCCATTGGCAAGAGTCGCCAAAATATTTCTGATTTAATGGACATTCGCCCCGATTATGCCAACGTTGAAAATCTCGGCAAGTTGGAACAAATTGATCCGTCAGAAGTTGAAATTGGAACTGTGATAATAATTCAGGCGGGCGAAAAAATTCCGATTGACGGCGTAATAATTGAGGGCGCGTCTACATTGAATACAAGCGCATTGACCGGCGAAAGTTTGCCGCGCAATGTAAAAGTCGGCGATGAAGTTATAAGCGGCTGTATCAATATTAACGGCGTTTTGAAAGTTCGCACAACGAAACTTTTTGAAGATTCCACAGCGTCGAAAATTTTAGATTTGGTTGAAAATGCAAGCTCCAGAAAATCTAAATCAGAAAATTTTATTACGAAATTTGCAAGAATTTACACGCCTGCAGTTGTCGGCGCGGCGGCTGTGTTGTTTATAATTCCTTCGCTTGTTACGGGCGATATTTCAACATGGCTTTATCGTGCTTTAATTTTCCTCGTGATTAGTTGTCCGTGCGCGTTAGTCATCAGCATACCATTAACATTTTTTGCAGGATTGGGCGGCGCGTCTCGCGCAGGCGTTTTAATCAAAGGTTCAAATTTTTTGGAGACACTTTCAAAAGTTCGTACGGTCGTAATGGATAAAACCGGCACGCTGACGAAAGGAATTTTTGAAGTTGACGCGGTACACCCGATCAGTACGAATTGCATTTCAGAAAATCCTACAGAGGCGCGGCAACTTCTGCACTATTCGGCGCATGTTGAAAGTTATTCAACGCACCCTATCGCCGCCACTTTGAGAAAGGCTTATCCAAGCGAAAATGACGGCTGCAAGGTTGAAAATGTTGAAGAATTGGCGGGACTCGGAATTTGTGCGAATGTCAACGGCAATATTATTCACGTCGGCAACGAAAAATTAATGGAACAAATTGGCGCGGCGTGGCGTCCCTGTACAAAAATTGGTACGATAATTCATGTGGCGGTAAACGGCAATTACGCGGGACATATAATAGTTGCTGACAAACTCAAGCCACATTCAAAAAAATCTATCGACGCACTTTATAAAATCGGCGTTAATCGAATTGTAATGCTGACAGGCGATATTAAGGAAGTTGCCGAAAAAATCGCCGCCGAATTGAAAATAAAAGAATTTTACAGCGGACTTTTACCCGCGCAAAAAGTTGAACACATTGAAAAAATTTTGTCAGAAAAATCTTTTGCAGTTGCATTTGTCGGCGACGGAATAAATGACGCGCCTGTTTTGGCGCGCGCAGATATTGGAATTGCAATGGGCGCAATGGGCAGCGATGCGGCGATTGAGGCGGCGGACGTGGTTTTAATGGACGATGATCCGATGAAAATTTACACGGCTATTAAAATTGCGAAAAAAACTTTGGAGATTGTCAAGGAAAATATTTATTTCGCCATTGGAATAAAATTTTTGTGCTTGATACTCGGCGCGGTCGGCGTGGCTAATATGTGGTTTGCAATTTTCGCAGATGTCGGCGTTATGGTTATCGCCGTGTTAAATGCTTTACGCGCTTTAAGAGTGTGAAATTTTAGCAGTTAGTGCGTATTGATAAAATTTTTTTGATTAATATTTTTTATATTAGGGTATGTTGGTAAGCTCGATTTTAAAATTTTTCTTGTTGATTTTTTCTAGGTGTTGTTGAAAAAATCTGTTTTTAAAAATTATTTTCTTATTGAACGTACTTTTTCTTTGTCTTGTCAAAGAGCAAACGCTCCTACTCGTCGCCTTTGCAAGTACAGCAAATGCT
>CAJOGS010000027.1:14889-19175 GCA_905234045.1 uncultured Selenomonadaceae bacterium
CTCTTACGTCTTCGCTCTCGTCTAATAAAATTTTATTCGTGAATTAGCAGTAGCGAAAATCCATTAATTTTTCGACAGCCCCTAATTAAATGTACTTTTCTTTGCTCGTCTCTTCGTCGCCTTGCAAGTAACAAAAGAAAAGTGCTTTATCTAATCCGCAAAGCTGCTACCAGACTACCCAACTAACCACTAACCACTAACCACTATTCCTTAGCCTCTAGCCCCTAGTCCTGTCCATTGCCGCCAAAAGTCTTTTCATCGGTAAAACTTTCATCAGTATCAAGCAAATTATCATTTCCGGCACAATGTAAGTTGCATTGAATATAATCGAATATGCAACCACCGACATTCCGTCAGGCGCGTAATTTGAAAAAAATACTACGCCTGATATAAAATTGCAGATAAATCGCCCCGCAAATCCCAAAATCGTTCCCAAAAATATTTTTTCGTGAAAAATTCCCGCCAATCCCATTGCCATAAACGGCAGAGGATAATCAAATAAAACTTGTATCGGGTGCAATATGAACGGGTCTTGAATCAAATTTATCAAGCCATATAAAAATCCTGCCAACGCGCCAATATTTGCGCCGTATCGAAATGAAATTATTAACAGCGGCAACATTCCGCCCAAAGTTACCGAGCCGCCTTGCGGCATATGATACAATTTCAGTTGGTGCAAAATTGTCGCAAACGCCAACATCAGCCCAATATTTATTATCATTGACGTTGTTAATTTTAAATGGCGCATGTATATTGCAAAAATTATCAGCAGAAAAACGCCTAAAAGCGCAAATGTTGCAGTCGAGTTGTCTAAAATTACAGCGATATTTTCAAACATTTATACCACCTCAAAAAAATTTGGAGGAAACTTCCACGCGGAAATTTCCTCCATTAATTTTAAATTTCCTACGTCGGCATTATCCGAATCAGGTATAAGGGTCGAAGTTCAAAACTTCCTCTCAGCAGGTTTACCGGCTCCCCAAAATATTCAGTTGTCAAAAAAATTTACGTCTATTTTTTATCCTTAGATTTTTTATCTTTGGATTTTGATTCATTTTTAACATTTGTATTTGGACTTGCAATCAGTTCGTTTAATCTTTCCGCCAAAACATAGGCGTCTTCATCATCGGCGGCGGGCGTCATAATTGCCATATCGCCGAGATAAATTGTACCGTTTGAAACTGTGGCAGTTGAAGAAGTTTTGCCGTTGTGATATGCCTTCGCCAAATTTCCCAAAACGAAATATGAACGTTCGACAGAGGACATTTTATTTGCGGCGGCTACAGTTGTAAAAGTTTTGCCGTTAATTTCAACAACGCCGTCTTTTGCTGTAGCGTGCTTGCCGCTGTATTCGTAAAGTTTATTAACGTAATTGTCACGGCGTCTCAAAGTGCCGGGGTGGTCTGAAGGATTAATTAAAGCCTCAATTTTATTTCTGTCTTTGCCGCCGTCTTTGGAAAGTTCGGCAAGTTTTTGCATAACTGCGGCGCAAGAGCCAATATTATAATCTGAATGTACAATATATTCCCACGCCAAATTATCGGCTTCAGTTTCATTTTTTTTGTTGGTATGTTGGATTGAATTGTTGGCGACAACAGAAATTACTGTATTTGCAAGTGCTCCGCCGCCAACTGCCGCTGAACCAATTTGAGCAATTACCTGCTTTGTAATATTTTTTTGCTGTCCTTTGGCTACATGTTCTTTTTGTCCGTGTCCCATTTCGTGCCCGACAACCGCCGCTATTTCATCATCTGAAGGCAAAAGATAAAATGTGCCGGAATTTACCATCATGACACGTCCCATTCCACACGCGGCATTTAAACTTTCTTGATTCGCAACAAAATATTTGTACGGTCTGTCATAAACTGTAGAATCAACCTTGCCGACTGCCCGCGTTAAATTTTCCATAATTTTATCAAGGCGGGCGTTAAGTGTAGGATCGTTATTGACTCCGTATTTTTCACGAAATGTTTGATAAAGTGCCTCGCGCCCTTCTTCGTTGTTATTAAGATATTCTACTTGCTGACTGATTTGTTTACTGTATTGAGACGCCGAAAGCAGAGTTGCGCCAATACTTATTGCATCGCCAATACCTATTGCGGCTTCAGCAGTGGAAGGCACTGAAACAGTTAAAGAAAATCCCAACGCAGTCGCCATTATTCCTGCCGTAATTTTTTTTGAAAATTTTTTAAACATAATATTTTTTACCTCCTTGTAAGAAATTTTTATACAGATTAAAAATAAAATTTTTAATAGTGCATGTTGAAAAATAGCAAATAAAAAAATTAGCAAGTTGTAATTTCTCAACCTTTAGCAATTTTCTTTTTGTCAGTATACCCGCGCCCCAGCCCGTCTCTGTTTTTGTCTGTGATTAAAATTTGTGTAAAAGGTGGGACGCGGCTGGACGGCTGACTTGTTACCTCGTCAAACGCGAAAAACCTTGCAAATGCGAGGAGTACGAGCATTTGCTGGCAGTGCGTCTTTCTTTTTGGTACTTGCAAAGGCGACGAGTAGGAGCGTTTGCTCTTTGACGCAACAAAGAAAAAGTACTTTAAATAAAAAAAATAAAAAAACTGAATTATTCAACAGCAACTAATTAAAAAATTTAATTAATGATTTTTATTTTTTGTCAAAAAATGTTGAATACGATTCAACGCCTCTGAAATCTTTTCAATGCTCGTAGCATAAGAGCAACGTACATGCCCCGTGCCGGATTTTCCAAATGCCGTACCGGGTACCAATGCAACATGTTCAGCCATTATCAATTTTTCGGCAAATTCTTCAGAAGTAAAGCCGGTTGAAGTGATATTCGGGAAAATATAAAACGCGCCGCGCGGTTCAAAACTGTCAAGCCCCATTTGTTTAAAGCCGTCGTAAATTAATTTTCTGCGGCGATCATATTCGGCAACCATTTTCTTCATATATTTTTCGCCGCGCCTTAAAGCCTCAATCGCTCCCATTTGCGCGGTTATTGGCGCACAAAGCATTGTGTACTGATGAATTTTCGTCATTGCGCCGATAAAATCAGAATTGCCAAGCGCGTAACCGATTCGCCAGCCCGTCATTGCGTACGCTTTACTGAAACCGTTCAATAAAATTGTGCGGTCTTTCATATTTGGCAACGCGGCAAAACATTCATGGACGCCGTTATAAGTCAAATCGCCGTAAATTTCATCACTGATAACAATTAAATCGTGTTTTTCGGCAAAGTCCGCAATTTTTAAAAGGTCGTCACGTTCCATAATTGCGCCCGTCGGATTGTTAGGATAACCGATTAACAAAACTTTTGTTTTCGGCGTAAGGTACGGTTCCAACTCTTCAGGCGTAATTCTAAATTCATTTTCAATTTTCGCAGGAACTGCAACGGGAACGCCGCCCGCCAAAATTGTACAGGCTTGATAGGAAACGTAGCACGGCTCAGGAATTAAAATCTCGTCGCCGGGATTTATTACCGCTCTTATTGCCAAATCCATTGCTTCACTGACGCCGACAGTTACCAAAATTTCTTTGTCGCTGTCATAATTCAAATTGTGGCGTTTCTTGAAATGATTGGCAATTTCTGCGCGCAGTTCAGGCATACCTCTGTTAGCCGTGTAACTTGTATAACCGCGTTCAAGTCCGTAAACGCAACTTTCTCTAATCGTCCAAGGTGTAACAAAATCAGGCTCACCGACGCCCAAAGATATAACGTCCTTCATTTGCGCCGCAATATCAAAAAATTTTCTGATACCGCTCGGAGCGATTGATTGCACAGAATTTGAAAGTTTGTCATTCCAACTCACGGCGAAACCACCAGCCTTCTGTCTTTCTCTTCGTCATTTATAATGATTCCGTCTTTTTTGTACGGCTTTAAAATAAAATGACTGCGCGTTTGAGTTATTCCGTCGATTGTCGAAAGGCGCGTCGCCACAAAATTTGCAACGTCTTTTAAAGATTTTCCTTCAATGATAACGAGTAAATCGAAATTGCCGCTCATCAGATAAACGGTTTTAACTTCGTCGAATCTGTAAATTCTTTCGGCAATGGCGTCGAATCCTACTTCACGTTGCGGCGTCAAATTAATTTCAATAATCGCCGTGACTGTATCGTTGCCGAAACGTTCCCAATTTATCAATGCGCCGTATGACAAAATTATTTTTTCACGTTCAAGGCGTTCAATTTCTTTTTCAATTTCGTATTCGGATTTCTGAAACATTGATGCCAATTCGCTGACAGAAATTCTGGAGTTATGCTCCAACACTTCAAGTAACTCTTTCATAAAGTCCTCCGATTTTTTAAAAAATTTA
>CAJOGS010000027.1:19180-22168 GCA_905234045.1 uncultured Selenomonadaceae bacterium
ATAAAAAAAATTGTCGAATTGCCGCCAAAAGTAATTGTTAAATTTTTTTGAACGTGTTAAAATATAAAAAATGAAAAAAATCTGAAGTTTAATTAAAGGGGAGATGTCTATGAAAATTATTCACACGGCGGATTGGCATCTCGGCAAAAGTTTGAAAAATCAATCACTGATAGACGATCAAAAATATATTCTGCAGGAATTTTTGAAACTGGTTGACGCAGAAAAACCTGACGCCATAATAATTGCGGGAGATATTTATGATAGAAGTATTCCGCCGGTTGACGCCGTGAATTTGTTTGACGAAGTTATTTTTAAAATTGTTGAGAAAGAAATTCCCGTGTTGTGCATTTCCGGCAATCACGACGGCGCGGCGCGTTTGAAATTTGGCAATCGGATTTTTGAACGTTCAAAATTTTTTATTGAAACTTTGCCGAATGAAAAGCCTAAAACCGTGATTTTAAATGATGAATTTGGCGAAGTTTATTTTTCGCTGATACCGTTTTTTGAACCGATTGAAATGCAGGATAAAATTTCTGCAGAGAAAATTAACGCGGACATTGCAAATAAATATTACGTTGCAGAGGCACGGAAAAATATTCCCGCAAATAAAAGAAGTGTGGCAGTCGCTCATTTGTTTGTAACAGGCGGCAAAGTTTCAGAATCTGAAAGAAAATTTGTCGGCGCGGTTGAAAATGTCAGCGCGGAAAATTTTTCAAGCTACAATTATACCGCGTTGGGGCATTTGCACAAGCCGCAAACTATGAAAAAAAGCGGTTGCGTCGTTCGATACAGCGGTTCACTTTTAAAATATTCCTTCGATGAAGTGAAATATGATAAAGGCGTTACGGTCGTTGAAATTGACGGCAACGGCGAAGTTTCATTTGAACACGTGAATTTAAAGCCGCGTCGAGATGTCAGAGTTGTTGAAGGCACGGTTGACGAATTGCGGCAATTTGAACAAACTGAAGATTATATCCACGCCAATTTGACTGATAAAAATCACGTGCTTAACGCAATGGAAAAATTGAGAAATTCAGCCTTTCCAAATATTTTGAGTATAAAATTTGTAAATTTGGAACGGGAACTTGAAGACTCAAATGCAAATCTGCGCGATGATGTTTCGGTACTTGAACAATTTGCAGATTTCTTTGAATATTCGACAGGCGAAAAATTGGCGGGAGATTATCGCTCCACAATGGAAAAGATTTTACAAGACATTGAAAATAAAGATTAAAATCGAGGAGACACATATGAAAATAAAAATTGTTGAAGGCACGGTAAAAGATTTGCTGAAGTTTGAACAAACGAAAGAATATATCCACGCAAATTTGACAGATAAAACTTACGTGCCTGACGCAATGGAACAACTTAGAAATTCTGTCTTTCCAAATATTTTCAGTTTACAATTTACAAGTTTGGAACAGAAATTTGAACCTTCAAGCGAAATGATTTGAGGGCGGTTATCGCTACAATTTAAATTCCAGACTATTTGAAAAAAGGTGACTACAATGAAAAAAATTTTGGCAACATTAATGCTTTTAACACTTCCTGCAACAGCAAGCGCAATGACATTAACCGAAGCGGCAGATACTGCACTGGAAAATAATCCGAGTTTGCAAAATACAAAACAATCAATAGATATTGCCGAGAAAAGTTTACAAATTGCACGCGGCGGCAAAGGATTTGCCATAACGGCAAGCGGCGGCGCAAATGCGGCGAAAACTAAAGATACTCAAAGCACAAGGACACTTTCGGCAAGATTGAAAGGCTCAATCCCGATTTATTCCGGCAAAAAAATTGAATCGCAAATTGAATCAGCAAAAATTGGCGTTGACATTTCAAAATTTGAATACGCACAAGCGCAGGAAGATTTAATTCATAAAGTGGCGAAGGCGTATATTGACGCACTGGAAAATTATGAAAATACGCAGGTTTATTTACAGACCGAAGAAAATATGACGGAT
Source organism: uncultured Selenomonadaceae bacterium (assembly GCA_905234045.1). GTDB lineage: Bacteria > Bacillota > Negativicutes > Selenomonadales > Selenomonadaceae > Quinella. Next base: position 21,145 of record CAJOGS010000027.1, read on the forward strand.
CACGAAAAAAATATTTCGGCGTTGTATAATGCCGGTTCAAAGGCGAAAGTAGATTTTCTGCGGGCGCAGGTTGAAACTTCAAACGCACATCAAGAAACTGCAAGATCTAATGCGGCGTACGAAGTCAGCCTTACCAATTTGGCAACTTTAATGGCGATTGATTCAAGCTATGACTTGACGGTTGAACACGTGGCAACTTCATTGGAATTGGGCGACTTGAATTATTACATTGAACAAGCTGATGAAAATCGCGCAAATTTAAAAGCCGCGTCATTAAGAACGAATCAAGGCGAATATGCATTGGAAATTGCAAAATCCGGCAAACGTCCGACACTTTCAGCAGAAGCCGGCGTTGGCGTTGGAGCGACTAATACTTCAGATTGGGACGCAAAACCTGACGCCTCTGCAGGAATTTCTGCGAACTGGAATCTTTTTGACAGCGGCATTACAAAATCTGAAATTAAAAAAGCCCAAGCAGAATTGGAACAGCTCAATTTGAGACTGAAAGACGAAACAAATACTGTACATGAAGAAGTTGTAACCGCGTATAAAAATTTATCAACCGCGTTGACACGTTTAACCACTACAAAAAAAGCTGTGGAACTTGCCGAAGAAGAACGCAACATTGCCGTTGAAAAATATCGCGCAGGCGAAGGAATTTTACTTGATGTTTTGGATTCTGAACTTTCTTTGACAATTGCGAAAAAAAATCATGTCAGCGCAACTTATGACGTGGCAAGATATAAATTTGATTTATCGCATGCAATCGGAGATACTTTATCAGCGATTCAGTAAAAATCTTTTTAAACTAAAAATTCAGTTGCCGTTTCATCGGCGATTTTTTTTTCTGCAGGTAAAATCAGGGGCGTTTTGAATAATTCTGTTTTCAAATCTTTTGCTTGATTTTTTTATATATTTAAAGTACTTTTTCTTTGTCTTGTCAAAGAGCAAACGCTCCAACTCGTCGCCTTTGCAAGTACAGCAAATGCTCGTACTCCTCGCATTTGCAAGAAAGACGCTTTTT
>CAJOGS010000028.1 GCA_905234045.1 uncultured Selenomonadaceae bacterium
GTCTTTTATTTTCTGAAATTGCTTCAGAGGCGTTAAGGTTTTGTGAACGCAAAGTTTTAACTTCTTCGCGCAGTTCGTCAAGTTCTTCTTTCATATTTTGAACTTCTTCAACGCTGTCTTTTAAATCAGAAACGCCGCCGCCCAACCATGAAAAACTTTTTTGAAAAGGCGAAAGAAACGCCATTGCAGTTTTACCTGCGGCGGGAACTTGTACATTGGTTTTTGCAACAATAAAAACAGAACAAAGCACGAACACAAGTATAAAAATAATTGCGGCGGTTTTGTTTTGAGATTGATTTCTGTCTTTACGGCTACGCGGATTATTCATTATTTTGCTTTCTTGGAGACCATAACGACACGTTTAAGCAAATTTAAATCTTCGAGTGAACGCCCTGTACCTTCGCCGACGCAACTTAAAGGATCATCGGCAATCATGACGGGCATACCTGTTTCTTTTGAGATAAGTTTATCAATATTTGCCAAAAGTGCGCCGCCGCCTGTCATCATAATTCCATGATCCATAATATCTGCGGCAAGTTCCGGCGGAGTTTTTTCAAGCGTAGTTTTTACCGCGTCAACAATCTTGCTGATTGGATCTGACAGCGCGTCTTTTATTTCAGTAGATTTAATTGTAATATTTTTTGGCAAACCGGTAACTAAATCACGTCCGCGAATTTCCAATTCTTTATCATTTTTATCTATAATCATAGCCGAGCCGATTTTAATTTTAATTTCTTCGGCGGTACGTTCGCCAATCATTAAGTTGTAAACTTTTTTGATATATTGAACGATAGAGGCGTCGAGTTCGTCGCCGCCGATACGAATTGAAAGACTTGTAACAATTCCGCCGAGTGAAATAATTGCAATTTCGGTAGTGCCGCCGCCAATATCAACAACCATATTGCCGGTTGCCTCTTCGACGGGTAAACCTGCGCCGATAGCCGCCGCCATTGGTTCTTCAATCAAATAAGCCTCACGCGCTCCTGCTTGTTGTGCCGCGTCAATTACTGCGCGTTTTTCAACTTCGGTAACACCTGAAGGAACGCCGACAACTACACGCGGGCGCATAAATGTTGTACGGCTGTTCATTGCTTTTTTGATAAAATATTGCAACATGCTTTGAGTAACATCAAAATCAGCAATAACGCCGTCTTTCATCGGGCGAATTGCAACAATATTACCGGGTGTGCGTCCAATCATTTTTTTTGCTTCATCGCCGACTGCCAAGACGTTGCCGGTATCTTTTTCTATAGCCACAACTGAGGGTTCGCGCAGAACAATTCCCTTGCCCTTGACATGTACGAGAGTATTAGCCGTGCCAAGATCAATTCCCATGTCGCGAGAGCCGCCAAATATTCCAAACATTAAAAAATTACTCCCTTCATATTAAGCCGCCTAAATTTCGGCTAAGGTATTTTAACAACATTTATAAATCTTTGCAATAGTTTTTAATATTTCAATGTCAGCAGCGGTAGTTGGTAGTTTGATAGTTCGGTAGTTGAGTAGTTAGTGCGTGTTGAAAAATTCTGTTTTAAAATTTTTCTATGTGAAGATTTTTTATATTAGATTTACTTTTCTTTGCTATGTGCTGTTGAATAAATCTGTTTTTAAATTTTATATTTAAAGTACTTTTTCTTTGCTCGCCCAAAGAGCAAATTCTCCTATTCGTCGAATTTGCAAGTAACAAAAAGAAAGAGCGTTTTTGCGGTGCTGTTTTTTCGTCCGCGAAAAAAACGCACCGCCCTGCAAATGTGAGGAATACGAGCATTTGCTCCGCACGTCCTGTGCGGCCTCTTAGTACTTCGTGCTTAGTCTGCAAAAGTTACAAAATTTTTGACTTTACCAACAGTCACTATGGCGTGTTGAATAAGCGAACTAAAAAAATTTGAAAGTTGGAATTTCTCAACCCTTAGGGCGTGTTGAAAAAAACAAATTTTACTGATGAAATTTAGTTACTGATATTTTTTTAAATGTACGTTCTTTTTTCCGAAGCCAAAGTAGTTGGATAGTGTGATAGTGGTGTAGCGGTTAGCAGTTAGCTATTAGCTATTGGCTATCGAACTACCACACTACAAACCGTCCGCACTTTGCGGATTTTTTTTATTTTTGAATTATTCAATAAGCCCTAGCCCAAAAGCAAATGCTCCTACTCGTCGCATTTGCAAGTAACAAAAGAAAGGGCTTTTAACCGCCAGAGATTCAATCCTGCGTGGCTTGCAAACGTTGCAATATTTTTTAATTTACCAACAGACCCTAATACCTACCAACTACCAACTAATATTGACATTGCAAAGAAATTCAATTACAATACACAAATATTTGAATGCGCTCGTAGTCCAGTGGATAGGACGTTAGCCTCCGGAGCTGAAAGCGTGGGTTCGATTCCCGCCGAGCGCACTATTTTTTTGTAAAAAATTGTTTCACGTGAAAAGCCCGTGAAACATTCAAAACTCCCACCGCAAAACGCGGCAGGAGTTTTTTTAACGTGTGATTCTTTTACCGCCCAAAAATTTTGGTTTCCAGTATTCACTGTCAAGAGAATCAACACGAACGCCACGACTTGACGAAGTATGCAAAAATTTTCCGTCTCCGACATAAAAACCGCAGTGAGAAGCACCGGGCAAATATGTTGAGAAAAATACCAAATCGCCGACTGAAAGTTGTGAAGTTCTTACTGCTTCTCCAAGTAAATATTGTTCATCTGCAAGACGCGGAATGTTAATTCCAAATTGTTTGAAAACATATTGCAAAAAGCCGGAACAATCAAAGCCTGAAGGCGTTGTACCTCCAAAAACATATGGAACGCCCATAAATTTTTCGCCATTTGATACGAACTGCGAATTAGTCGGCTTAGGTTTTTTAATTGTGTCGATTGTCGCAGCAGGATTTTTTATTTGCAGGTCAGTCAGTTTGCGCCCTTTAACAGGTTTAGCTTTTTTCAAGGCGCGCCACGTCGAATTTGTAACCACGCCGGTTACCGTAATTTTTTGGTCACGTTGAAAAGCCTCAACCGCCTTCTGTGTTTCATCGCCAAATTCGCCGTCCAATTCGGTTATTTCGTAGCCGATAACATAAAGTTTTTTTTGCAAAGTCAAAACGTCTTTGCCTTTGTCATTTTTTGACAGCGAAGGCGATGCAAAAGTTACCGAAGAAAACAGGGACGCAAATATAAGGAGTACAAAAAAACTGATCGTTTTCATGGTAACGCCCCCAAATATTTCAAATGAATCTGAAAGAAAATTTTTGATTCGGTTTAATGTAGCCAGACAAAAAAATTTCTTCGTCAATAATTTGTGCAACTACATTAACCCTTTCATCAGCCGGCAAAATATCATCTACAATTTGAATTTCGCCCGCGTAACGTCCAAATTTATTGTTGTCAATCGTTATGTTGCCGTATTTTCTTTCAATAGAATTATTCGGCTCAATCGTGCCGCCAATCTGTTTTAAAAATTTTCGTCCTTCAATAGCACGAATTACAGATTTTGAAATATCGGGACGCCGCGTAAAAGTATTTTGCAAAAGTTCAACCGTCGTTAAATCGTCAGTCAAAAGTTTAGCTTGAATAATAACTTCATTTTCACGGACACTTGAAACGGCTGCAACTTCTTCTTCAGTCGGTAAACCGTCGCCAATAATAATAAAATCCGTGCCAAGTGCCGCCAAATATCTTGCTGATAAGTCCGTAGAAAAATTTCGGCAATCTTCCAAAGTCGGCAAGCCTTCAAAGAGTGGAGCGCGTCTTTTGCCTTTAACACTTTGCACAAATGCGCCGACGCTAATTCCGAAATCGTGCAACATTTTATTTTGGTCAATAAAAAAATATGTATCAAGCCCTGTCAAGACATGGGGATAATAATTGTGCAACGCGGAAATATTTTGGAAATTTGCATTGAGATTCAATAAAATAGTTAAAAATTCATTAGTAACAGTCGAGGCGTTGAGTTGAATTTTGCATGTATGGCTTAATTCAACAATTTGTTCAATAGAAAATCCGTCGTCCAACCTCAAAGTTAAACCGCTGACGGTAAATTCTTCGATATTTTCGGGATTTACATCAAGAATAATTTCAAAATCGTTAGTTGCGGCGGCAGTTATAATTTCAGCAAATTCATTAAAAAAATTGTCGCCGTCAACAGATGATTCGGGAACTTGCGTTGACGTGAAAAGGCGTTTCATTCCCATTTGCGCCGCAAATTTTATAAGTTCGATATTTTCTTTTTGTTTGTAACCTAAACCTGCGTAAATTGATATTCCTGTTTCCATTTTCTCACCTCCATTGTAGTGCGGTAGTGTGATAGTGTGGTAGTGTGGTAGTGTGGTAGTGGAGTAGTGCGGTAGTAATTACTATCAAACTATCCAACTATCACACTAATAGCTGTTTTAGCGTGTCCTTCAGATTTATTGAGCGCGTCAATCGCCGTGCTTTCATCGCAACCTGTCGCCGCCATTACAATTCTTTTGGCGCGGTCGCGCAGTTTTTCATTCGTGGCGCGTACGTCTACCATTAAATTACCATAGACTTTGCCGAGCCGAATCATTGCGCCGGTTGTCAGCATATTTAAAACCATTTTAGTTGCCGTACCGGCTTTCATTCGTGTTGAGCCTGTTACAACTTCCGCGCCTGTCACGGGCGTTATTTCAATGTCAACAATTTTTGCAAGTGCGGAATTTTCAACGCAGGAAACGCCGACAGTTATCGCACCAGTTTTTTTTGCGTATTCAATCGCTGAAATTACATAGGGCGTTCTGCCGCTTGCCGCAATTCCAACTAAAACATCTGCCGCACTGAAATTTTTTTCTTGCAGGTCTTCAACCGCCAAATTTTTATTGTCTTCAGCACCTTCAACCGCGTTTGTAAGCGCGTAATTTCCGCCTGCGATTATTCCTTGCACCAAATTATTTTCAACGCCAAATGTTGGCGGACATTCTGAAGCGTCCAAAACTCCAAGCCTTCCGGAAGTTCCCGCGCCTATATAAAAAATTTTGCCGCCATTTGAAATTTTTTCGGCAATTATGTCAACTGCCTTTGCAATTTGCGGCAAAACTTTTTCAACCGCCGACGCAACTTTTTTATCTTCGTCATTGATGATTTTCACCATTTCAAGCGTCGAAACTTTATCAATATTTGCTGATGCCGCATTTCTTTTTTCTGTTGTCAAATTTGCAAAATTCATTTTTAGCCTCACGGTATCCAAATTAATTCGGCTACTTCAGGGTTGCCGTCTCGGATTAATTTTTCTTTAAATCTGTGTATTGGGGCGAATATCGGCGAAAATTTTAATCTCAATTTAAACCTGAACAATGTATGAGAATTTGCGCCTAAAATTGGTATTCTCGTTAAAACGTAACGATTCGGATCTTTTTGAGCCAAGCCGTAATCAGCTATAAATCCTGCGCGATAACCTGCCTCTTTGCTGATTTTTTCAGCCTCAACTGTATATTTTCCGGCAGGATATGCGATAAAATTAACCGGCTTTTTCAAATACCATTCAATCGCCTGTTTTGAGCCGTAAAGTTGATCCCAAACTTTGTCACGCGAAGAAATTTCTGTCAAAATTTTGTGATTCAGCGTGTGACTTTCAATATCAGCCCAGCCGCTTGCTTGCATTTCCCGCGCTTGATCCCACGTTATGTAATTCGGATACAAATTTACATAATCTGTCACGACAAAAAATGTTGCTCTCATTCGATATTTTTGCAGAATCGGAAAAACATTTTTGTAAATGTCAATGTGCGCGTCGTCAAACGTAATTATAACGGGATTGTCCGGCAACGGCGAATTACTTTCCCATGCGTCCAAAAGTTCATTCGGCGTTATGACGTTGTAGCCGGATTCATACAAATATTTCATCTGCGCGTCAAATTGTTCAACCGTCAATGTATATGAATTTTGATCAATATCGTTTACTTGATGATAACTTAAAATAGGTACGCTGTCTTTTTCTCGAAGAAATAACCATGTCAGGAATGAACCCAACGCCGAAACAAGTATGAGCAAGAATATAAAAAGACGCCTCACTATTAGTTCCCTCCCCCTCCATTTTTAGAAAATTTTTTCAGCTAAATTTCAGTTTATTTTGTGATAATATATACCAACGCGGCTAAAGTGTCAAGAATTAACTGGACAATTTTATTGACTGCGACTAAAATAATTCTATTTAAGGGAGGAGATAAATTGAAGGAAATCACGCCAAAAATTTCTGTAATTGTACCAATGTATAACGCGGAAAAATATTTGAAATTATGTGTAACTTCGATACTTGAGCAGACATTCAAAGATTTTGAATTGATTCTGATTGATGATTGTTCGACGGATAAAACTTTGGAAGTTGCGGAAAGTTTTACAGATTCAAGAATAAAAATTTTGCGAAATGAAAAAAATCTCGGTATGCCGGGCGCAGTTCGCAATATTGGAATTGACGCGGCGCAAGGCGAATATACTTATTTTTGTGATTCTGATGATGCAATTTTGCCGAAATGTTTGGAAACGCTTTATAATGCCGCCGAAGAAAATAACGCCGATCTTGTAAATATGACTCAATGGTATCGTTCACAAACTTCAGATTTTCAAAATATAAAAAATATTCCTGTTACTCAAATGAAAATGGCTGCTGCCGCGCCTGTTTCTTCGGATTTAAAAACTCGTATAACACAGGAATTTTTGGCAAATAAAATGCACGTTTCCCCAGGTATTTTTTTTCACAGAAGAAAATTTTTAATCGACAACAAAATTAAATTTCCGGACGAAATTCCGGTTGCCGAAGATGTTATTTTTACATTCGACATGGTTTGTGCGGCGAATAAAATTATAAAAATTGATACGCCGTTTTATATTTACAGGGTACATTCCGATTCTATTTCACATACTGCGGAGAAAATGCAACGAAATATTCAATGCCTGATAAAATTGCATAAAAATATTGAGGAAAAACTTTTGCCGCTGAATGATTTTGAATTTACTCAAAAAGTTTTGAACTACTGGACAAATCATGTCAGCGGAAGTTATATTTTGCCGTTCGTTCGTGATAATAATTCTGAAACTTTTTTTGAAATGTCAAAGGCTCTGCAACAGATTTTTGAAAAAAATTCTTCGTTCGTGCTGACATTGTTACAAATTTATTCTCAATTTAGATTGGCAAATGCAAAGTCAAGAAATACTCAAGTAAAGTTGGCGGCTGAAAATAAAAAGCTGAAAAACGCGCTTGAAAATATACAAAAACAAATTACCGAAGTTACGAAGGCTTAAAAATGTTGAAAAATTTTTTTATGGAGATGGTAAATAAATTGAAACGCAATGATTTATGTTGGTGCGGCAGTGGGAAAAAATATAAAAAGTGCCACTTGGAAATTGATGAAAAAATTGACGCAATAAAATTTGACGGCTCCAAAGGACAAATTCGCCCGCCGCATAAACTTATTAACAACGCGGCAGATGTTGAGGGAATTAAACGCGCAGCAGTCATCAATAACGGCGCGTTAGATTTGGCGGGGCAAATGGTAAAAGCCGGAATCAGCACGCTTGAAATTAATGACGCGGTACACGAATTTATTGTCAGTCACGGCGCGCATCCCAGTTGCTTAGATTTTGAAGGTTATCCGAAAAGCATTTGCATTTCAGTCAACAACGTTGTTTGTCACGGAATCCCTTCAAAAAATGAAATTCTCAAAGACGGCGACATTTTGAACATTGACATTACCACTGATTTAGACGGCTATTTTGCGGACGCCTCCAGAATGTTTTGGGTAGGCGAAATTTCTGACGAGGCGAAAAAATTAATTGAGGTTACAAAAGAAATTATGGAAGTCGGCATAAAATCGGCGCAACCTTTCAGTTTTGTCGGCGATATTGGCGCGGCTTGCAGTAAACTTGCAAAGGCGAACGGCTTTTCAGTCGTTACAGATTTAGGCGGGCACGGTTGCGGAAAAGATTTTCATCTTGAACCGTTTGTCAGTCACGATTGCAAAGCCGGTACAGGTATGCTTTTGGTACCGGGTATGTCGATAACGGTTGAGCCGATGATTAACGCGGGCAAAAAACAAGTCACGGTTGATAAAAATGACGGCTGGACAGTTCGCACGAAAGACGGCAGTTTATCCGCGCAATGGGAAAAAACTATTTTAATTACTGAAACAGGCAACGAAGTTTTGGCGTTTTAAAATTTTTTTAATTTCATTATGACGTGTGGAATAAAAATTTGTAGACTAAGCACGAAGAACTAAGATGCCGCGCAGGACGCGCGGAGAAAAAAGCGTCTTTCTTGCAAATGCGAGGAGTACGAGCATTTGCTTTACTTTTCTTTGACGCAACAAAGAAAAAGTACTTTAAATAAAATAATAAAAAAAATAATTATTCAACAGCTCTAACTTCTTTGGACAAGAAAATTAAATTAAAAAATAAAAAAAATTTACCAACACGCCCTAATACTACCTGATACTTCAACATAATTTGGGAGAAATAATTATGGCTGAAATAATTTTGGTTACAGGCGGCGCAAGGAGCGGAAAAAGTTCTTTCGCCGAAAAATTGGCGTTGAAACTTGGCAACGGTCGCGCCGGTTATATTGCAACGGCTCAAATTTTCGATGAAGAAATGGCGCAACGTGTCAAAATTCATCAAGCGCGCAGAAATAATAATTGGGCAAATTATGAAGCTCCATTCGACGCAGATAAAATTTTTCCAATCGTCAATGAAAATGCAGTTTTATTTGACTGCGTGACAATGTATTTGACAAATTGGATCTTGACCAAAAATCTTGACGACAAAAATATTTTTTCAGAATTTGAAATTTTTATGGACAAATTAATTACCGCCGCCAAAAATTCTCCTGCGACGGTTATTTTTGTATCTAACGAAATTGGCGCGGGTATTGTGCCGGAAAATAAATTGGCGCGTGTCTTCAGAGATTTTGCGGGGCTTGCCAATCAGAAAATTTCCGCGCAGTCTGAAAAAGTTTTTTTGGTTACTGCAGGAATTGCGGTTGATATTAAAAAATTACAAGAGGTGATTTAAATGAATATTGGAATTTTGGGCACAGGAAAAATCGTACAAGAATTTTTGCCGGAAATATCAAAATTGAAAATCGGTTACAAGGCGATTCTTTCAAGTCAACGTTCACGGGAACGCGCCGAAAATTTGGCGGCGCAGTACAGCATTGACAAAATTTATTTCGACTACGACGAACTTTTGACTGATGAAAATCTTGATACAATTTATATTGCTCTGCCTAATGATCTGCATTATCAATTTGCAAAAAAGGCGTTGCTTGCCGACAAAAATGTTATCGTAGAAAAGCCCGCAGTTACAACCGCCAAAGAATTTGCTGACTTGAAACAAATTGCAAAAGAACGTCAAAAAATTTTGCTTGAGGCTATGACGGTTCATTATTTGCCCGCGTATAAAAATATTCGCGCAGATTTGGAAAAACTCGGCGATATTAAAATTATCAATATGAATTTCAGCCAATATTCCAGCCGCTACGATAAATTTAAACAGGGCGAAATTCTGCCCGCATTTGATCCGCAAAAAGCCGGCGGCGCGTTAATGGACATAAATGTTTACAATCTGCATTTTGTAATTGGACTTTTCGGCAAGCCGCAAAATTTTTCATACAGTGCAAATATCGAACGCGGAATTGATACAAGCGGAATTTTGCTTTTAGATTACGGCAAATTTAAAGCCGTCTGCATTGGTGCGAAAGATTGTCAGGTTCCGACTTTTTCGACGATTCAAGGCGACAAAGGCAATATCGTTATTCAAGTTCCGACAAATGGAATTGATTCCTACAGCTTGAACGGCGAACTGAAAAATTTTTCCGAAGGCAAACACCGAATGATTTACGAATTTGAAAATTTTATTGAGATTATCGACAACAAAAATTTTGAACGCACGGAAAAACTTTTTGAAGTAAGTGAAATTGTTATGCAGATTTTACAAACTGCACGCGCTCAAATCGGTTTAAAATTTTCGTCTGTGACATTCTAAAAATTATTGCCGACAATTAAATTTTAAAAATACTTGTAAAAATTTAAAGACTGTGCTAATATAACACGTGGGAGACTTGTCATGGCGAAGGCAAGGAAAAAGGGTATATGGCGACAAAGAAGAGAGCGTTCGGTAGCTCTCTTTTTTGGTTTACGGATAATTTGACTACACAAATTTAAATTGTTAAAATAAATTATTCTTGAATTGGGAGGAAACTTTTTTGAACGAATTGGAATTAAAATACGGTTGCAACCCGAATCAAAAACCGGCAAAAGTTTTTGTTGAAGGCGGCGAATTGCCTTTTGAAGTTTTGAACGGCAAGCCGGGATATATAAATTTATTGGACGCCTTAAACGGCTGGCAACTTGTAAGAGAACTGCGCGAAGCTACAAATTTACCTGCGGCGGCGTCATTCAAACATGTAAGTCCTGCAGGCGCGGCGGTAGGTTTGCCGCTTGATGAAACTTTGAGAAAAATTTATTTCGCAGACGGCGAACTCTCAGACGTTGCGGCGGCGTATGTACGCGCACGCGGCGCAGACAGAATGAGTTCATACGGCGATTTTGCAATTATTTCTGATGAAGTCGATGAAACTTTGGCGGCGTATCTCAAAAACGAAGTCAGCGACGGTATCATTGCGCCTTCATACACTGCAAAGGCGTTGGAAATTTTGAAATCCAAACGCAAAGGCAGTTACTTAATTTTGAAAATGAATCCTGATTATAAGCCTGCGGCGATTGAACGCAAGCAAGTTTTCGGCGTAACTTTTGAACAACTTCGCAACGATATAAAAATTTCTGCAGATTGTTTAACCGATATTCCGACGGCGAATAAAAATCTTACAGACGCGGCGAAACGTGATTTATTAATTGCGTTGATAACTTTGAAATACACACAATCAAATTCTGTTTGCTACGTCAAAGACGGGCAAGCTATCGGAATTGGCGCGGGACAACAAAGCCGCGTTCATTGCACGAGACTTGCAGGCAACAAGGCTGATTTTTGGTTCTTGCGTCAAAGTCCGCAAGTTTTAAATTTGCCGTTCAAGGCTGACATTAAACGCCCCGATCGTGATAACGCCATTGATGTTTATATCGGCAATGAAAGTGACGATTTATTGAGCGGCGATAATTGGCAAAGAGTTTTTACAGAATGTCCAAAAAAATTCACGGACGAAGAAAAAATTGCATGGCTGAAAAATTTAAACGGCGTTGCACTTGGTTCTGATGCTTTCTTCCCGTTCGGCGACAATATCGAACGCGCCCATAAATCCGGCGTTGAATTTATTGCAGAGAGCGGCGGCTCAATTCGTGACGATAACGTTATCGAAACTTGCAACAAATATGGAATTGTTATGGCGTTTACACATATTCGCCTTTTCCACCACTGATGATTATGATAGAAAAATTTTCAAATGTTAATGAGATTGAAAAGCGTACATTTTATTATTTGTGCGGCTTTTCACTTTTTTTGCCAATTTCAAAGGCAATCGGAAATATTTTTTTCGCACTGTCAATTTTAGGAATGATTCACCGACTTTATAGAAAAAATGACGACGTAAAAATTATTTTCAGCGAATACAAAAAAATTTTCGTATCAATAGCCGCGTTATTTGCGGCGGTAATAATTTCCGCGCTGTCTTCGTCAGATTTTTTATTCGGCTTGAAAAGTTTTCTGGATAAATATATTGGACATTTTGCGGTAATATTTCCGGCAATGTTCATTTGTTTGGACAAAAATAAAATTTTGTACTTGCTGAAACTTTTATTTGCGGGAGTATTCATCAGCAACGCGGCGGTAATTGTGCAAGGATTTTTAAATTTTGACGGGATTTGGAGATTCGGCGGCTTTTTAACGGCAATGGCGCAAGGCAGTTTGATAGGAATATTTTTGCCGCTTTATGCAGTTTTGGTATTGCACGTAAAAAATAAAGCGTTGCGAATTTATTTCATAATTGCCGCAGTCGTGGCAGTAGTTGCGCTGTTATTCAATGGAACGCGCGGGGTATATCTTTCATCTGCTATTTTAATTCCTGCGATGATTTTGATTTATTCTCGAAAAAATTTAAAAGCGTTCGCAATAGTCATTGCAATTTTGTTGGCAGTCGGCGGAATGTTTGCAGTTGCGTTAAATTCGGCGGCAACTTCTACAATGGTCAGCGGTATGCGGGCGCAGTCGAATAACGAAAGAATGTTAGTTTGGACGAGTGCTTTTAATATGTTCAAAGATAATCCGATTTTTGGTATTGGTTACGGACAATATAAAACCGCGTACCAAACAAAATATATTTCGCCGGACGCAAAAGAAACATATTTGGAACACGCGCACAGCAATATATTTCAAATGTTGGCAGAATGTGGAATTATCGGCGCGGCAACATTTTTATCAATGTGGGGATATTTAACATATTTCAGTTTACGGCGTTGGTTCAAGGATAAAAATTTTGAATGGCTTTTATTTTTCTGCGTATTGTGGGGCTTTATGTTGCACGGGTTGACAGAATTTAATTTTGAAACCTCTGTACCGAGCAAAGTTTTATGGTATTCGCTGGGCTTGTGCATAGCCTACAGCAGATTAAATTCGGCACAAAAAATTTGAAGATTTTACAATGTATCTGTAACGGGTACATTGTAATTTTTGTATTCGGTAAAAATTTTTAGTGTATGTTAAAAATTCGATTTTAAAATTTAAATTTTATATTTTTTAGTGCGTGTTGAAAAATATCAAATAAAAAATTTTGAAAGTTGGAATTTCTCAACCTTCAGCAAATTTCTTTTACTAAGAATACCCGCGCCCCAGCCCGTCTCTGTTTTTGTCTGTGATTAAAAATCTGTTTAAAAGGTGGAACGCGGCTGAACGGTTGGAATTTTTACCGCGCCTAACACGAAAAACCTTGCAAATGCGAGGAGTACGAGCATTTGCTGGCAGAGCGTCTTTCTTTTTGGTACTTGCAAAGGCGACGAGTAGGAGCGTTTGCTCTTTGGAAAAAGTACATTTAATGTAAAAAAATAATTATTCAACAACAAATAAAAACAAGGAGGTTTTACACATTGCAAATTTTTAAAAACGATTGGGCGGATTTATTGGACGCCGAACTTGAAAAACCGTATTATCAGGAACTGCGAAAATTTTTAATCGGCGAATATCGCACGAAGGAAATTTTTCCAAATATGTACGATATTTTCAACGCACTGCATTTCACAAGCTACGCTGATACAAAAGTTGTAATTTTGGGACAAGACCCCTACCACGAACCGGGACAAGCTCACGGTTTAAGTTTTTCTGTTTTGCCGAATGTTCCGACTCCGCCGTCTTTACACAATATTTTTAAAGAACTGCGCGCAGATTTAGGCTGTACCATTCCAAATAACGGCTGCTTAAAATATTGGGCAGATCAAGGCGTTTTACTTTTGAACGCAGTTTTGACGGTTAGAGCGCACGCGGCGAACTCTCACAAAGGCAAGGGCTGGGAAATTTTCACTGACAAAATTATTGAACTTTTGAACAATCACGAAAAGCCTTTGGCGTTCATTTTGTGGGGAAATCCTGCGCGCGCAAAAAAAGCCATGATAACCAATCCGAAACATTTTATAGTTGAATCTGCACACCCCAGCCCGCTTTCTGCCGACAGAGGTTTTTTTGGCAGTCGTCCATTTTCTAAGGTAAATAATTTTTTAATTTCGATTGATGAAAAGCCTGTTGATTGGCAAATTCCTGACATTTAAAATATTGACAAAATTATATTTATTGAAATAAAATACCATATTAAAATGGTTACAAAATTTTTAAAATGAGGCAATTTGATGAGTAAAAAAACAATCATCATAGTTATTTTGGTGGCTATTGTAAGTTCGATCGGTACGATTGTCGGACTTTGTGTCGCATTGAATTTTGATGCAAAAACTGCCGGAAATATTTTGCGTCTTGTCGGCGCAATGAAATTTATAGAATCGCAATACGTTCAAGAAGTCGAAGAAAATGATCTTGTAAATGGCGCAATCAGCGGAATGGTACGCACGTTGGACGATCCGCACTCGATTTATCTTGATACAAAACTTTATAACCAACTGAAAACCGAAACAAGCGGAAGTTTCGGCGGCATCGGCGTTTATATGGGCTTCAAAGATGGCGGCGTTCAAGTTTTGGGCGTAATTCCCGAAAGTCCCGGCGAAAAAGTCGGCTTAATTGCGGGCGATTCAATTTTGGCGGTTAATTCTCAACCTGTCAGCGAAATTGAACTGGGTGAAGTTGCCATGAAAATTCGCGGTAAAGTCGGCACGAACGTTGAACTTTTGATACACCGTGACGGCGAAGAGGATAAAACCTACACAATTACCCGCGATATTATCAAAGTGAAAACTGTTGCCGGAAAAATGCTTGATGAAAAAATCGGTTACGTCAGAATTTCTCATTTCAGCGAAGACACCGGCAAAGAGTTTAAAACTTCTGTCAGCGAACTTGAAAATCAAGGTATGAAGGGCATGATTTTAGATTTGCGGCAGAATCCCGGCGGCGTCATTACAAGTTGCGTTGAAATTGCTCAAGAAATTGTCCCAGCCGGTACAATCGTTTCAGTTATCAAACGTGACGGCGAAAAGGAAGTTTACACTTCACACCTTCAGCAGCCGAAATTTCCAATAGTCGTTTTGCTTGACAACAACAGTGCAAGCGCGTCGGAACTTTTAAGCGGCGCATTGCAGGACACTAAGGCGGCGTTAATTGTCGGTAAAACTTCTTACGGCAAAGGCTCGGTTCAAAGTGTTATTCCAATGTTCCACGATGACGGCTTGAAATTGACAATAGCAAAATATTACACGCCGAACGGGCGCAGTATCGACGGTACGGGAATTGTTCCCGACGTTGAAGTTGATCTTGAACTTCCTTTGACAATGACGGGAGAATTGGCGGTAGATTCTTTTGAAGATACGCAACTGAAAACCGCCGAAGAACTTTTAGCTAAACAAATTGACGCAGGAAAAATTTTATTTGACAGTGACGGTTGAAATGTTTGAATTTGAATTTATGCAAAACGCGCTTTGCGCAATACTTTTAGTAACTCCGCTGTTCGGTATTTTGTCAACAATGGTTGTCTCAAACCGAATGGCTTTTTTTTCAGATTCGTTGGGGCACGGCGCATTTACGGGAATTGCAC
This sequence comes from uncultured Selenomonadaceae bacterium, assembly GCA_905234045.1. Taxonomy (GTDB): domain Bacteria; phylum Bacillota; class Negativicutes; order Selenomonadales; family Selenomonadaceae; genus Quinella. The sequence continues at coordinate 15,138 of CAJOGS010000028.1, forward strand.
TCGGCGCAATTTTTGGCGTCGGTTCTGAAATTTTTGGGCTGATAATTTTTTCAATAATTTTTGCGTTGCTGATAACTTACATAAAAAATAAGGCGCACAGCGGCGCAGATACGGTTATAGGCGTGTTCAGCTCAACGGCTATTGCGCTCGGTTTAATGCTGATGTCTTCCGGCGGGCAGTTCAATAAATTTTCACGTTATTTAATCGGCGATTTACTTTCAATTTCGCACGAAGATTTAATTTATTTGGCGATTGTATTTGTATTGGTTTTTGTCAGCTGGATATTTTTATTTAACAAACTTTTAATTTCATCAGTAAATCAAACATTGGCGCGCAGTCGTGGAATTGACACACAAAAAATTGAATCAATATTTGCGGTAATATTGGCGGTTGTCGTGGCGTTGTCGATTCAATGGGTAGGAATTTTGATAATAAACGCGCTTTTAGTTTTACCGGCGGCGGCGGCTAGAAATGTTACAAACTCTGTAAAGTCTTATCATATTTTCAGCGTTGCGACGGCGTTAATTTCCGGCTTGACGGGATTATTTTTGGCTTATGAATTAAATTCTGCGGCAGGTTCAACAATCGTAGTTTGTGCGGCGGCAATTTATTTTGTGACATTTATTTTAAAGCCGCGCTTTGTAAAATAGTTGGATAGTTCGATAGTAAAAAGCTATCACACTATCTAAGGCGTGTTGAATAATTAATTAGACTGAAAAAACTGCTCACTAACTAAATTTTGCTGAATGAGAGCGAAAAACTAAGATGCCGCGCAGGACGCGCGGCTCAGGCGGCGTGCGAATGAGCGTGAAGCGAATTAACGCCGCTAAACGCCTTTTCTTTTTGGTACTTTTTCTTTGGGCGAGCAAAGAAAAAGTACGTTCAATATAAAAAAAACAAAATTTTAAAATAGAATTCTTCAACACGCCCTAACTACACCACTACCGCACTACAAGGAGGTAATTTTGTGGAAAATTTTAAACTTCAATTAGAAAAATATATCGCAGAAAATTATGTTGAAGAAAATTCCTGCGATGAAGACCTTGAAGACGGTTCCGCGTATGAAGACAGGGCAGACTCGTCTTTTTTTGGTAGAATCGGTGCTTTGTTTTCTGCGCCGTCAAGTTCTCACATAAAGCGAAAATATCAAGAAGAATGTTTCAGTGCCGGCAGCAGTGTTCCAAATTTTAATATGATTCTTCAGGAAAACAAGGGCGAAACTTTTTCAGAAATGTTGGCGCGGCTTATTAACGAGAGCGGCGAAAAAAAATCTGCAATTTACAACCGCGCAAATGTTGACAGGCGTTTATTTTCTAAAATTATAAATCGCCTTGACTATCAGCCCGCAAAAAATACCGCGCTGGCGTTTGCAGTTGCTTTAAAACTTAGTTATGAAAAAACGCAAAAACTTTTGGACGCGGCAGGTTTTACACTCAATAAAAAAAATCTTGCAGACGTTATTATAACTTTTTTCATCGAGAATAAAATTTTTGACATTGATACCATAAATAATTATTTGCACGAATATAATCAACCGCTTATCGGCGGAGGACAAAAATTTTGTCGCCTTGCAGACGACCAACTCTAAAATTTATTGGGTTATAATTTATTATATTTAGGAGGTTTCCAAAATGGAAAATAATACAACTGAAATGGTAAAAGTTAATGAGGAGTCAAAATCTGCAAACAACACAACCGAAATTATTTTTATCCTCGATAAAAGCGGCTCAATGGCGGGACTTGAACAAGATACTATCGGCGGTTTTAATTCCATGTTGAAGAAACACAAAAACGGCGAAAATTCTGCTTACGTTTCAACAGTGCTTTTTAGTACAGAATCTGAAGTAATTCATGACAGACTGCCTATAGCTGAAATTCCCGAACTTACCGACAAAGAATATTTTGTCGGCGGAGGTACCGCACTTTTGGACGCAATGGGCGACGCTATCAAACATATTAGAAATATTCACAAATACGCCCGCCCTGAAGACGTTCCCGCAAAAACTATTTTCATTATCACGACTGACGGCGAAGAAAATTCAAGCGACAAATACAGCTACGACGATATTAAAAAACTTGTTGAAGGACAGAAAGCAAAAGGCTGGGACTTCGTATTTATGGGCGCAAATATTGACGCCTTCGACATTGCAAGTCATCTCGGAATTTCAAAAAATCGCACGGTAAATTATCACAACGACAGCAAAGGTACCGGCGCAAGATTTGATTCAATGTCAGACTTTATGGACATGGCATTTTGTTGCGCCAGTGTGGCTGATATTGGTAATTCATGGCGTAAAAAAGTTGACGAAGATTTTAAATCCCGCAAAAAATAATATCTGCGTAAAAATTTTTATAAGCCCTGCAGAAATGCGGGGAATTTTTTTCACAAGAATTTTAAAATTGTTCCATTGGAACAACACAAATGAAATTTTATCTGCTATACTTTTTTTGAAGTTAAGGTTTTGTAATTTATGAAAGGAAGTATTTACTGTGAGTCAAGAAGTTAATAACGATACAACTGCAATTCAAGAAGTTAATAACAATACAACTGCGAATGAAAATAATAAAAATGAAGATGGTTGCAGCTGGGGTAGTTTATTACTCGGTTTAGCGGCGGCAGGAGCAGCTGTGGCTGGCGGAATAGCATTGAAGAATCACATGGAAAAGAAAAAGAAAGCGGAAGAACCGGGACTTTTGGGAGCGTTGGTTGGTATTGCGGCAACCGGAGCAAATGCTTTTATTGATAGTGCAAGCTCCTCTTTAGCAGATGCACGCAATTTAGATAATCGTACCCTCGTAAATCAATCTTTGTATGGATCCGGCATGAAAAAAGCTGCTGCAGAGGCTGAATTTCAAAGACGTGCCGGTTTACTCTAAAATTTAAATGTAAAGTTAGTTGAATTGATTGGCGCGGCAATGTTATACCAAAATATAGTTGCGAAGAATTTGAAATAATATCTGTGTAAAAATTTTTATAAGCCCTGCAGAAATGCAGGAAATTTTTTTTGTTCAAAATTTCATCTGTAAATTAACTTTTATGAATTGTATAAAAGATTATCGGTAAAATTTTTTGAGACTAGGGCGTGTTGAAAAAGTTAATTTTAAGATAAAACCATTTCTATTTGCTTAGATTTTTTTTATTTATTAAATGTACTTTTTCTTTGCTCGTCCAAAGAGCAAATCCTCCTATTCGTCGCCTTTGCAAGGTACCAAAAAGAAAAGACGTTTACGAATCCGCAAAGCTGCTAGAATACCGCACGCTCTTAGTAGGTAAGCTCCTTGCGCGGTTGCGTAGCAAGCGTGCTCTCCTAAGGTCGCACGAACTTTACCGCACGCCCTTAGTAAGAAATTTCCGTCCGCACTTTGCGGATTTTAAAAAATTGTGGCTTTTTGATTTTTTCAACACACTCTAGGGAGTTTTGGTAAACTATTAAAATAAAATTTTTGTTGAAAGTTTTTTTTAAATATTTACTTTTCTTTGGACGAGCAAAGAAAAAGTACGTTCAATATATGAAAAATTTACTTTTAAAAATCAAATTAATCAACACGATCTAGTTTGATGAAAGAAAGAATTTAAAAATGAATTCTTCAACAAGCCATAGTTTTTATTTAAAAAATTTGCAGGAAAATTAATCCTTTCGGCAAATATAATCATCAGATAAAATGTAACGGAGGTAAATTTTTTATGTTAAGGTCTTGCGACGTGGATAAATTGCGCCCGGGTATGAAAGTCGGACGCGATGTTAAAGATTTCGACGGCAAGGTAATTCTTAAACAGGATACTGTATTAAATGCGAAAAAAATCAACAACCTTCTCGGCTATAATATTTTTACGGTTTACATTGACGAAATAAAAGAAGAACCGGTAGTAAAACTTGGCAATACGCACGGAATGTTAGATTCTGAGTATATGGAATGTTACCAAAAAACTTACAAAAAAATTCACGATTTATTTTACACGGTCGGACAAGGCGGCGATTTTGATATTCCTCTGCTGGATTCTGTCGTTGCAAATGAAAATATTGATATCCTCTGCGATAATAAAATTGCAGTTCGCCAAATTCATAATATGTCACGCACGGACGATTATACAATTCATCACGCAACTAACGTTGGAATTTTGGCGGGGCTTTTCTCCAAATGGTTACGTTATCCCCGCGCCAATATGCGCGAGCTTGTTATGGCGGGAATTTTAACCGAAATTGGAAAAACTAAAGTGCCGAAAACTATTCTGAATAAAAAAGGCAAGCTTGAGCCTGACGAACTTTTAGCGGTTCAACGCCATGTTGATTACGGTTATGATATGTTGAAGTTTACGCCGATGAAAGAATTTCCAAATGTTTTGTTGGGCGTTTTGCACCATCATGAACGTATGGACGGCACAGGCTACCCTAACCATTTGAAGGGCAGACAAATCAGCGATTACGGCAAAATTTTGGCGTTCCTTGATATTTATGACGCAATGGCGGCTAATCGTTCCTACGCAAGTAGAAAATCGCCTTTCGATATTTTTGAAATTCTTAACAGCGATATTCAAAAAGGCAAACTTGATCAGCGTTTCGGAATTTTATTCATGCGCCATTTGCGGGCGTCTTTGAAAGATTGTTGGGTAGGTTTAAGCGACGGACAAACTGCAAAAATTATTTTGATTGATCCAAATAATGTTACGGCTCAACCGATTGTACAGACGCCGCAAAATAAATTTATCGACCTCAATAAAGCCGAAAATTTGAAAGTTGAGGCACTTTTGACAGCCGAAGAAATTTAAATGCAAATTCAAAAAAATCCCGCCTAAGGCGGGTTGAAAATATCAGTAACTGAAAAATTTTTTTATTGCAATGTGTGCAACCAATTAACTTTTGCACACGTATTTTTTTGTTAATTTTAAAAGTAGCAAAGAAAGTATTGGGGCAGTTTTTACTACCCAACTACCCAACTACCACACTATCAAACTATTTCTCTTCGTCAAAGATATGTCCCATTTTGGTTTTCTTGACAGTCAAATATTTAGAATCAAATTTTGTCGGCGGCATAACTATCGGCACACGTTCAGTAATTTTTAAGCCGTAACCTTCAAGCCCTGCGCGTTTTGCAGGATTATTAGTCATCAGTCGAATTGAAGTTAATCCCAAATCAGAAAGAATCTGCGCGCCAATTCCGTAATCTCTCAAATCAGGTTTAAAGCCCAAAAGTACATTCGCTTCAACTGTATCTTTGCCGCCGTCTTGCAAAACATACGCAC
>CAJOGS010000029.1:0-12865 GCA_905234045.1 uncultured Selenomonadaceae bacterium
CTACACGCCCTACCAACTACCAATCTGTGATTAAAATTTTTAAAACTTGCAACGGGTAGAAAAATCTTATAAAAAATTGTAAAATAACACGAAATAAAAAGGCAGCGAAAAAAATATTTAACAAAACTTTGGAGCGGTAGAAAATGAAAAAAATTATTGTGATCGGCGGTGGACCCGCCGGAATGATGTCAGCGATTCGTGCGGCTGAAAATGACGCACAAGTTACCTTGTTTGAAAAAAATAATCGACTCGGCAGAAAATTGAGCATTACCGGAAAAGGGCGTTGCAATTTAACAAATGCCGCCGACGTTCAAGAAATTATTAAAAATATTCCGGGTAACGGAAAATTTTTAAACAGCGTTCTAAAAAGTTTTGACTCTGCCGACACGATAGAATTTTTTAATTCTTTGGGACTTGAAACGAAGGTTGAACGCGGTAACCGCGTTTTTCCGGCAAGCGACAACGCCGCCGACGTTATCGACGTTTTATCAAAAAGACTTGAAGAATTAAATGTCAATGTCAAATTAAATTCAAAAGTTGACAACATTATTACTGACGACAAAAAAATTTTGGGCGTTGAAGTCAGCGGCAGATTTTTTGACGCGGACGCGGTAATTTTGGCAACCGGCGGCGTTTCATATCCTGCAACAGGTTCAACCGGCGACGGCTTTAAATTTGCAAAAAATTTGGGGCATAATGTAACAGATATTTCTCCCGCGCTTGTACCTTTGGAAGTCGAAGAAGATTTCGTAAAAGATTTACAGGGACTTTCATTAAAAAATGTGCGTGTAACTTTGCTGACTGACGACGAATTTGTAGACGAAGTTTTCGGCGAAATGCTTTTCACACATTTTGGCGTTTCGGGACCAATAATTTTGACACTCAGTCGCCACGTAACAAAACTTTTGCACGAAGAAAAATTTGTTGAAATGCTGATAAATTTAAAACCTGCATTGACACCTGAACAAATTGACGGTAGAATTTTGCGCGATTTTGAAAAATTTAAAGGCAAAATAATTAAAAACGCAATGGTTGACCTTTTGCCGCAAAAATTAATTCCCGTCGTTTTGGATTTATCTTACATTGACGAAAATAAAAAAGTTGACGAAATTACAAGAAGCGAACGCCAAAAATTACTGGAAAATTTGCGCGGCTTGCCCCTTACAATTACGGGAACGCGCCCAATTGACGAGGCAATTATCACGGCGGGCGGCATTTCGACAAGGGAAATTAATCCCAAAACTATGGAATCCAAAATTATTGAAAATTTATTTATAGTCGGCGAAGTTGTGGACGTTGACGGCAATACCGGCGGCTTTAATCTGCAAGCGGCATGGGCAATGGGTAACGCCGCAGGAAAATTTGCCGCTCAAAAAATTTCTGCTCAATAAAAAATTTGCAGAAATTTTTCAGAAATAAAAAATATAGAGTGATTTTTTTTCCAATATCTGTTATAATTTAGTGAAAAATTTTTCATTCTAAGGAGAGAGTTTGTTGACAGAAAAAAATGTTTTCGATACCTTGAAAGAACGCGGTTTTATAGCCCAGTGCACGGACGAAAACGAAGTTAGAAAAATGCTCGGCGAAAAATCCGTAACATTTTATATCGGATTCGATCCTACAGCTGACAGCTTGCACGCGGGACATTTTATCGCATTAATGGTAATGGCGCATATGCAACGCGCCGGACATCGTCCAATAGCACTTGTCGGCGGCGGTACAGGAACTGTCGGCGACCCTTCAGGACGTTCTGACCTTCGCAAAGTTTTGACTGATGAAATTATTGAGCACAACTGCGAATGTTTCAAAAAACAAATTTCGCGTTTCATTGATTTTTCTGACGGCAAGGCTTTAATGGTTAATAACGGCGATTGGCTTCGCAAGCTGAATTATATCGACCTCCTGCGCGAAGTCGGACATCATTTCACAGTAAACAGAATGTTAACCGCAGAATGTTATAAACAACGTTGGGAAAAAGGCTTGACATTTTTGGAATTTAATTATATGGTAATGCAGGCATATGATTTTTACAGATTAAATTCAGATTTTGGCTGTGAAATGGAACTCGGCGGCGATGATCAATGGTCGAACATAATTGCAGGCGTCGAACTGGTAAGACGTAAGACGGGCAGAAATGTTTTTGGCTTGACAAACAAACTCTTGACAAAGAGTGACGGATCGAAAATGGGAAAAACGGCAGGCGGCGCACTTTGGCTTGACGCCGAAAAAGTTTCGCCGTATGATTTCTATCAATATTGGCGCAACGTCGATGACGCGGACGTTAAAACTTGTCTTTCACTTTTAACATTTTTACCGATGGAAGAAGTGAACAGACTCAGCGCGTTAAAGGATTCGGAAATTAACGAGGCAAAAAAAGTTTTGGCGTATGAAGTTACGAAATTGGTACACGGTGAAGAAAATGCCGACGCAGCCGCAAAATCTGCCGCAGAAATATTCGCCGGACAATCTTCCGAAAATATGCCGAGTATTGAGGTTGCGGACGCAGTCGGGAAAAAATTGTTGGACGTGTTAGCCGCCGCAAAAGTAATTGAGTCTAAGGCTGAAGGTCGCCGCCTTATCGCTCAAAACGGTTTAACTTTGAATGACGAAAAAATTTCCGATGCAGAATGTGTCCTTACCGAAAAAGATTTTCCTGCCGTCATTCGTAAAGGCAAGAAAAAATTTTATAAATTAATTCTCAGATGAGGTGATATTATGGCAAGAAGACCCAGAATTAAACAGCCGCTAATTGTGAACGGTGTCGAAGTGCGCGATATTGAAATGTTGCGTGACAATTTCGATGTTGACACACTTATTGACTACGCTTTTGATGGCAAGTTGGCAAAATGGTTGCGCGACCGTTATTACGACGATGAAGCCGACGAAATTGAATCACTGGAAAAAGATGATCCCGATTTGGAAGACAGAATGTATGACATTTTCCAAGTCGATCCGCCGATGAGTGAAGAAGAAATTGCATGGCGCAATGAACGTTTGGCGAAATTGAAAGAGTACACCACCGACGAAGAAATTTTGGAAAGAGTCGACGACGTTGCATTTGATCAACAGGATTTAAGTGATTTAATCGACGACGATGTTGAAGAAATTTTCTTGTGCGGCGGCAGATTTACAATTCCGCTCAAAGTTGAAAACAAAACTTATATCGGAATTGGCGACGCGGTTGCAGTCATTCGCAGTACCGTCCCGATTGATTTCGACGATTTAAATATTCACTTCAAAGACATTCGCTTTAATTCCGCGTATGAAAAAATTTCTCCGCAATCTGATGACGGCGAACCTGCCGACAGTTTGTATTCTCGCGGTATGGCGGCTTTAAATGTTAAAGATTACGGCGAAGCAAGAAAATTGCTTGAACGCGCTGCAATGAAAAATCATCGTGAAGCCATCAAAGAAATTGCCGCCATTTATTCTGAAGGTAAAGGCATGAAGCCGAATCCTGAAAAGGCGTTTAAGTGGTTGCTTAAAGCCGCAGAACAGGGCAGTAAATCTTCCATGAACAAAGTTGCCTCAATGTATGAAAGAGGCGTCGGCGTCAAAAAAGATATTGAAAAGGCATTATATTGGTATCGTGCATCAGCCAAAATGACGGCTGAAGAACCTGCAGCGGCTCCTGCGACTTCCGGCGAAGTAAAAGTTGCTCCGCCGACTCCGCAAGCAGCCCCGCCGCCTCCTCCGCCTGTTGCTGAGGAAAGCAAATCTGCAGTTTCTCATAATGAAATTATTATTGACGGCAATACTGCCCGTGTTACTACCAAAGTTATCAATAAAACCGGCGTTCATTCTCACCCTGCTTATAATTTTGTACAGACTGCCGGAAAATATAAATCAAAAATTCAAATCCTTGCAAAAGGCAGAAAGTGCGACGGCAAGAGTATTTTAATGGTTATGTCGTTGGGCTTGGCTTACGGCACTGAAATGACTATTTACGCGGAAGGTCCCGACGCACCTGCCGCTGTTGAAACTTTGAGAGACCTTGTTGACGACGGTTTTGGCGAAGAATAATTAATTGCAGAAAAATTTTACAGACTTGACAACAAAATTTAAGTTGTAGACGGCAAAAAAATCGTTGCCGGAAGGGCGTTTACTTTGTACACAGATTGAACGGCAAAATTTCGGCTGATAAATACAATCTTTGCGAAGTGAAACGCCTTTTTGTCAGTAAAAATTTCATTTGCAATTATAAAATTTGTTCCTTCGGTGAATCTAAAAAAATCCGCCAAAAATGGCGCGTCGTCTGCAATGATAACTGTTGCAAGAATGTAAATTCTACGTTGAGGCGGCTGATGTTTAAAATTAAGCAACACCGCCTTAACGAATTTGAAAATTAAATTGAACGGCGGCAAACGTGATTTAAAAATTCTCGCGCCGTCGGTTTTCTTTTTAATTCTAATACAAAAATTTTTTAAGGAGATTAAAATATGTCAGGACACTCTAAATGGGCAAATATCAAACGTAAGAAAGGCGCAAATGACGCAATACGCGGCGCAATGACAACTAAAATCAGCCGTGAAATTACAATCGCCGTAAAAATGGGCGGCGCAGATCCTACAGGCAATATGCGTTTAAAATTGGCGTTGTCTAAGGCACGCGCAAACAATATTACCAAAGACAACATTAACCGCGCCATTCAAAAAGGTTTAGGCTCATCTGACACTTCAAATTATGAAGAAATTACTTACGAAGGATACGGACCCGGCGGCAGTGCATTAATGTTGGATATTTTGACAGATAATCGCAACCGCACGGCGGCGGCAGTTCGCCACATTTTCAGCAAGCACGGCGGAAATTTGGGCGAAACAGGTTGCGTCGGCTGGATGTTCAAGAAAAAGGCAGTTTTCGTTGTTGATAAGGAAACTTTTGACGACGAAGATGCTTTAATGGAAATCGTAATGGAAGCGGGCGCAGAAGATATGTCGGCTGATGAAGAATCATTTGAAATTACAGCCGCGCCTGAAGATTTTGACGCCATTGAAAGTGCACTTGCCGAAAAAGGAATTGAAACCGCGTCAGCAGAAATTACACAAGTGCCTGATACTACGGTTAAACTTTCTGACAAAGATACTGAAAAAATGCAAAAACTTTTGGACGCACTTGATGAAGATGATGACGTTCAAAATGTTTATGGCAATTACGAATTTGCGGACGAATAATGCGGGCGTTGGGAATTGACCCGGGAACTGCAATTTGCGGTTACGGACTAATTGATTATGTTGACGGTAAATTAATCCCGATACATTACGGCGCAATAACGACAAGCCCTAAAGCGCGTATGCAGGACAGGCTTTTAAAAATTTATATGGAATTGGATATACTGGTAAAAAAATTTCAGCCTGAAGTTATGGGCGTGGAAAAATTATTTTTCGGTAGAAATTCAACAACCGCAATCCCTGTCGGACAAGCACGAGGAATTGTTTTACTGTGTGCGGCGCAAAATAATTTGGAATTGGTGGAAATTTCGCCAAACGAAGTAAAAATGTCAATCACGGGCTATGGCGGAGCGACTAAGGAACAGGTTATTTATATGGTAACGAAAATTTTGAACTTAGCCGAGCCGCCAAAGCCTGACGATACGGCGGACGCGCTGGCAATTTCAATAGCGGCGGCTTACGAGTCAAGCAATTTGGCACGAAGGAATTTATTGGGAGGTTGAAGGGCAAAGGCTAAAGGACAGCGGAAAATTTTTTATCGGTTCTTTAGCCATAAGCCCTAAAAAATGATTGGATATTTAAGCGGCACAGTTAAATTTATTTTTGGCGATGAAATAATTTTGGACGTTGGCGGCGTAGGTTACAGAATTTTCATCAGCGGCGAAGATTTTAATCTCGGCGACGCGGCAGAATTTTTTATTCATACGCACGTTAGAGAAGACGCTATAAATTTGTACGGCTTTAAAAATCGTGCGACGTTTGAACTTTTTGAAAAGTTGCTGACAATCGGCGGAATCGGTGCGAAATCTGCAATGGCGATTCTCAAAAAAATTTCACCTGCGGAATTTATGGCGGCTGTCAACAATCAAGATTTAAAAACGCTTACGAAATTGCCGGGCGTCGGTAAAAAATCTGCCGAAAGAATTTTGCTGGAACTCAAAGACGAATTTAAAAATTTGCCTGTCCGTACAATCGCGCAGGATTCGCAATCACTTTCAATAAATTCCCGCGCAATCGAAGAAGCTACAGAGGCTTTATCGGCACTCGGTTACACTTCTGCGGAAATTTCAGACGTATTCAAAAACGCGCCGCCAAATTCCAATACCGAACAATTAATAAAATTTGCGTTGAAAGAATTGAGCGTTTTTTAGTGCGGTAGTGGTGTAGTTGGATAGTGTGATAGTTTGGTAGTGTAGTAGTGGTATAGTTTGGTAGTTTGGTAGTGGTATAGTTTTTACTGGGAGCTGTTGAACAATTCGGTTTTCAAATTGTTTTTCTAATTGAACGTACTTTTTCTTTGTTGCGTCAAAGAAAAAGTACCAAAAAGAAAGACGCTTTTTGCGGCGCAAGTGCGGTCACATCACGTGACCTTGCGTGGCTTGCGTAGCAAGGCATGCTCATAAGCCGCGCCGTGTGAGCGCGCATCCGTGCGCGCACCAGCTTTTCCGCTCTCAGTCAACTTTTTTTATTAACAACTAACAACTAACAACTAACCGCTAACAACTACCAACTACAAAGGGGGTGGAAAAAATGTTAAGCACATTGGCGGCGGTACGCCCGCGAAAAAGATTATTTTTGGGGCTTTTACTGACGACAGAATTTTTAATTGCGTTGGCATTGTATGGAGTCTGGAAAATTTCATATCTCGGACTTGAAAATATTTCTGAATACCTGCCCGCAATTTTGGGCGCGTTTTTAATTTTCATATCGACATTTTCATTCGGCGCGGTCTGCAATATGGTTTTAGCCGTCAAGGGCTTGCCGACACTGAAACTTTTTCACAGATACACCTTTGCAATTATAAAATTTTTGTTTCCAATGGCGGTAAGGGTCGGAAAAATTTTCGGCATTAAGCGGCGGCAGTTGGAAGGCTCTTTTATTGCTGTCAGCAACTTAATTTTTATGAAAAGCCGTATCAAAGTACCGGCAAATAAATTATTGGTACTTGTGCCGCATTGTCTGCAACTTGCAACTTGTCCGCACAAAATTACACGCGATCCAAATAACTGCAAACGTTGCGGCGGCTGTAACATTGGTGATTTAATGAAACTTTCGCAAGAATTGGGATTTGTATTTTTCGTGGCAACCGGCGGCACTTTGGCGCGGCAAGTGGTAATAAATAACCGCCCTCAAGCCGTGTTAGCCATTGCTTGCGAACGTGACTTGATGAGCGGTATTCAAGATGTTTATCCTCTTCCTGCGGTCGGAGTGTTGAATATTCGCCCGAATGGTCCTTGTTACAACACCCGCGTTGATATGGACGAAGTTAGAAAAACTTTGAGCCAAATTATTGAAAATTAAATTTCAGAGACTTTTATTTTAGAAATTGAGCCGTCTTTATTGCGGCAGACAACATTTTCAATCTGCGCGTTTTTAATCATACGGCGGCAAAGTAAGCACGGTTCACCCGCTGCAAAACTTTCATCTGCAACATTAATACCGACGATATAAATTGTGGCGTCCTTCATCTTCAGAGGGTCGCCATTTATTATTGCATTTTGTTCGGCATGAACTGCAACGCATAATTCGTAACGTTCGCCTTTCGGCACGTTGAGCCGCTCGCGTTCACAAGTTCCCGTATCAATGCAGTTAGTTTCACCGCGTGGCGCGCCGTTGTAACCTGTGCTGATAATTATTTTGTCTTTAACGATAATTGCGCCGTAACGTCTGCGAAGACAGGTTGAACGTTTGCCGACTTCCTGCGCGATATTTAAAAAGTATTCGTCCCAATCGGGGCGGTTATTTTTTTCTGACATTTTTTTATTCTCCAAAAATTATTTAAAAAAATTTTAAGTTACGAAATAGTAGTGTAGTGTTATAGTGTGATAGTGGGATAGTTTTATAGTTTTGTAGTTTTGTAGTTTTGTAGTGAAGTAGTGAAGTAGTCTTTACTACCGCACTATCGCACTATCAAACTATCCAATTACCCCGCTAACCACTAATCATTCCCTTAGCTTTAATTTCCTTCAGCCAATTTGAAAATTCATTCAGCAGGCGGGAATATAATTCGGCGTTGTCAACTTTTTTGAAATCATCAAGTGCGAAAAAATTGGCATTGTCAACATATCTGCCTGAAAGTGTGGAAAGTTTTTCCAAAATTCCATAACCGCCAAAAAGTCTTGATAAAAATCCTGTTCCGCCAATTCCCACAAATTGCCAAAAAATCGGCATTTTTGAAGATTCAATCAGCAATCTTTTAATTTCGTTTTCACTGGAAACGCCGCCGTCTGAAATAAAAACTATGTATGCAGGAAGGCGGCTTTTTTTGTATTCGTCAATAACTTCTTTCATTACGACGGGTTCATTATTTCCGCAACCTAAATTTTTCATAAGTTTCTCCCAATCACTCGGAACGGCTTTTTCATAATTCTGCAAAGTTACCGAATCCATACGGCGACATTCATCGCCGTAATACCAAAAATCTAATTCGCCGTCGTCGTCGAATTGCACGGCAAGCGGTACAATTTTATTTACAATTTCTTGAACTGTGCCGTCGCTGTAAGTGCCGTACATTGAGCCGGAAATATCCATAACCAACGCCACACGCGCTACAGTTTCCTGTAGATTTTTCTTCTCCAGCGCAACTTTCAGCGGTTTAACGAGTGAAACTAATTTTGGCGCAGATTCTGAAATTTTCTTTTCCAGTGAGACTTTTTTTGGCGCAGGTTCAACTTTTGCAGGTTCAGCTTGTTCGCCGCCGTAAAATTTTAAAAGCGCATCAAGTCCGCCATCAAATCCGCGTGCCACTATATTAAATCGCCATCCGTCTTTGCGATAAATTTCAATCGCGGTGACGGCTTTTTCATTTTGAAAATCTGCGCCGGTAAATTCGGCTGAAATACTTTCCTTGCCGTTCGGTTCAATAAAAAATTTGCAGTTGGAAATTTCGCTCATTTTGCCCGCGCCGTCGATACTGCCGGTAAAAATTAATTTTTGAATCGTGGCAGGAATTTTTTCAAGATTAACGGTAAATTCTGCGCCGCCGTTAATTTCTCTGTAGGAAATTTCATTGTGCGGCGATGAAGTTTGATTATAAAAAATCATGTAGCGATCATCAGAAAGTTTTTCGTTTTTATCGACGCCAAAACAAGTAAAATCGTAAACAGCAGCGCCGCTAATCTGCAATTTAATTTTTAGCGATTGATTGTCCAACTTTCCGCGTGAGCCTCTTTGTACTTTCAAAATTTCCACCTCCTGTGTAGTGTGGTAGTGTGTTAGTGGTATAGCTATCAAACTATCGCACTATCACACTATCCAACTATCGCACTATCTACTATCCACTACTTGCCCAAATTGAATATTGTACAAATTACTATACACGCCGCCGAGTTTCAAAAGTTCTGCATGTGTGCCGTGTTCGCAAATTTGCCCTTTGTCAATTACAAAAATTTGATCTGCCGCAAAAATTGTGCTGAGTCTGTGCGCAATTACAAAACTTGTGCGCCCGACCATTAATTCATCAAGTGCCGCCTGTACAATTTTTTCAGATTCTGTATCAAGCGCGGAGGTTGCCTCGTCCAAAATTAAAATTTGCGGATTCTTCAACATTGCCCGCGCTATTGCCATTCTTTGACGTTGTCCGCCGCTCAAATTTAAGCCGCGTTCGCCGATTTGCGTTTGATAACCATTCGGCAAATTGCAAATAAATTCATCAGCATTTGCCGCCTTCGCCGCCGCTATAACTTCTTCGTCGGTTGCGTCAAGTCTGCCGTAGCGTATATTTTCCATTACCGTTGTTGAAAATAAAAGCGTTTCCTGCGGCACTATTCCAATTTGTTCGCGCAGTGAATTTAAAGTTACGTCCCTGATGTCGTAGCCGTCAATTTTAATTGCGCCTTCGCTTACGTCGTAAAAGCGCGGAATTAAATTTGCAATGGTAGATTTTCCCGCGCCTGAAGGTCCTACAAACGCTATCATCTGTCCGGGCGTAACTTCAAAGCTGACATTTTCCAGCGCGTTATGTTTGTCATCGTACGAAAAAGTTATATTTTCAACAGTAACTTTGCCTTGAACTTTCGGCAGTTGTACGGCGTTCGGCTTGTCGTTTACAGTTTCTTCCATATCCAAAACTGAAAAAATTCTGTCAATCGCCGCCATTGCCTGTTGCATACGTCCGTAAATTCTGGAAAGTCTTTTAACGGGATTTGCCAAATTTACCGCGTAAGTCAAAAATGCAACGAGTGAACCGGCGGACATTATGCCCTGTACAACTTCATAGCCGCCGAACCATACAATAAAAGTTACTGCCAACGCCGCCAAAAATTCAACTGTCGGCGTCAACATACTTGTCAGCTGTACATTTTTCATTACGGCTTGAAAGTTCAAAAGATTTTCTTTGCGAAATCTTTCAATTTCATAATCTTCACGAACGAAAGATTTTACAACGCGCACTGATGAAATACTTTCTTGCAAAAGTGCGGTTATATCTGCCATTCGCTCTTGAATCAATGTACCGGCGCGCTTAATTTTTTTGCCGAAAATTTTCATTGCATAACCGACCATCGGCACAGTTACAAGTGTCAGCAACGTTAATTTCCAGTCAATGTAAAGCATCAGCACGATTGAGCCGATTAAAATTGACGCCTCTGTAAACATTTCAATCAGGTTATCTACAAGCGCGGATTGAATCGCCGCCACGTCGTTTGTAACGTAACTCATAGTTTCGCCCGTCTGATGTTTATCAAAATACGCCATTGGCATTCTTTGAAATTTGCGAAACATAACTTCCCGCACGTCTACAACTACGCGCTGTCCAATGTATGAAACCAAATACGACTGCCAAAAATAGAAAAAGCCGCGAATTAAAAAGACGACAACAATGCTGACAGAAATAACATTCAGCATCGCCATATCTTTTTCGGCGAGTACTTTGTCAATCATGTCCTTGATAATCCAAGGAAGATATAAATTTGCGCCGGACGCAATGATTATACAAATGACGGCAAGTCCTAGCCGTCCCAAATATGGTTTTATGTAAGCTAATAATCTTCGATAATTTTTCATAGTTTTAATTTTCGGCGACTTGTAAAATTTTTTGTGCAATACGATTAGCCGCGCCCGGTTCGCCGAGTTTGGCGCAAGCCGTTTTTAAATCTGTAACAACTTCTTCACGGTTATTGCAAATTTTTAAAATTTCTTCAGCAATTTTTTCGCCTGTAACTTCGTCTTGTAAAAGTTCCGGCTGAATTTTTTTGCCCATTAAAATATTAGGCAGGCTGAAATTTTCAATATCGACGAGCATTTTGCCGATAAAATAATTTAGCCGCGCCATTTTGTACAGGACGACGCACGGCAAGCCCATTAACGCAGCCTCCAAAACGACGGTGCCGGAAGTTGCCATTGCCGCATCTGCAATGCTCATTAAATCGTAGCGATAATTTTTTGTTAAAGTAACTTCGACGCCCGCGCTTGAAATTTGGCGTTTAATTTCGTTTTCGTCAACGCTGTCTGCAACAGGCAAAAAAAATCTCACAGGCTTTAATTTCGATAAAATTTTTGCCGCCTTCAACATTTCAGGCAATAATAATTTTATTTCCTGCCGACGACTGCCCGGCATTAATAAAATAACTTTGTGCGATTTTTTCACGTCGAAATATTTTTTTGCCTCTCTGAAAGTGAATTGATTTTTTACCGTGTCAACAAGCGGATTTCCCAAAAAAGAAATTTTTGCTCCCGCCTGTTCATATACCGGCAATTCAAACGGGAAAATTGCAATAAATTCATCTGCGATTTTTGCACAATCAGCGGCGCGTCCTTTTCGCCACGCCCACGCCGACGGCGGGATATACGACAAAATTTTTATGCCGAATTTTTTAACGCGCTTTGCAAGTCTCCAGTTAAAATCGGGATAATCAATCAGCACGAGTAAATCAGGCTTTTCAACGCGGGCAATTTCTGTTAAATCGTCAAGCAGTTTAAAAATTCGCCGCAGATTTTTTATTACTTCAACGACGCCCATAACGTTATAATCTTTGTAATTTTTGACGATACGAACGCCCGCCGCCGCCATTGATTCGCCGCCCATTCCAAAAAGTTCGGTTGAAGGCGAAAGTTTTTTAATTTCTTTTGCAAGGCTTGCACCGTGAATATCGCCGGACGCTTCGCCCGCTGAAAACATTATTTTCAAAATTTCCGCCTCACTTTTAATAATTTTCAGAAAATGTATTCGTTTTTCTATGTTTAGAATTTTTTTAGGTCGTGTTGAATAAATCTGTTTTTAAAAATTCTTTTCTTATTTAACGTACTTTTTCTTTGTCTTGTCAAAGAAAAAGTACCAAAAAGAAAGACGCTTTTTGCGACGTTAATTCGCTTCACGCTCATTCGCACGCCGCCCGCGCCGCGCGTCCTGCGCGGCATCTTAGTTTTTCGCTATCATCGAACAAATTTATTTTTCTAATCATCAGCAACAACTTTTTCAACAGCAACCAATCAGCTTTATTTTTTCAAAATGTTGCTTTACAAGATATGAATACATTTTCCAAATTTTAAGGCGTCTAAAATCGCCATTAAGAGTACTTTACCGCATTTTGATATAAAAGTATTAAAAAATTTTTTCAGCCGCAATTTGGGGCAAATACGGCGAAATTTGACGCGGTTACATTGCAACAATACAAATGCCTTTTTCTTCGGCGAATTTAACCATACCTTCTCTGTCAACCATCAAAGTTTTTTCCGCCTCAATCGCAAGCGCGGTTGCG
>CAJOGS010000029.1:12902-20700 GCA_905234045.1 uncultured Selenomonadaceae bacterium
AGGAACGTCGAAACGGTTATCTTGATTTGGTTTTGAAACTTTTGCAACGACTGCGCCGCCGGTTGCAAGTTTGCCGCCGCGCAAAATGCAAGCGTCAGTACCTTCAATCGCTTCAAGTGCCATTACTGCGCGATTTTTTACAACTACAGTCTGTCCAATGTCAAGGCGTCCCAATTCTTTTGCAACGAAAAAGCCAAATTCCATATCGGATTTTTCAACGCTTGTAGGTTCACGATTCGTAATAGTTCCGCGACGCGGAATTAATTTTTTTATAAGTGCAGTTTGGTCAAAAGTTTGCATGCCGTTCATCGCCAATTCACGCACGAACGCCAGCATTATTGTATCGTCGTTTCTGTCCGGCAACGACATTATCAGTTGCAACATTCTTGCATCGGGTTGAAGGTTGCCGCTGAAAAGCAATTCTTTCGTAACTTTGCCAATCATCGTTACGCGGTGGATTTCTTTTTCTTTCAGATAATTTAAAATTGCGTCGAGTTGCGCCACGCTGATACTTTGAAAATCTGTTGCAAAATTTGCAATTTCAGGATCAGTTTGCTCCAAAAGTCCGACTGCGTAAACTTCATAGCCGAGTTGTTGCGCGGCGCGGGCACATTCTACCGGCAACTTTCCGACGCCTGCCAATATTCCAAGTTTTTCCATTTAATTCGCTCCCTTTGTAGTGGTGTAGTGGTATAGTGGTATAGCTATCGCACTATCGCACTATCAAACTATCTCACTATCCAACTATCACACTATTCAACGTCGCGGCGTTCTCTACAAATTCCGCGCTCAGCATTTCTCAAAAATCTCAAAAAATGTTCGACTTCTTCGCAAGAATCTACTTCCTGTTCAATAACTGCAATAGCCTCCGCCAAACTCAAGCCGGAACGATATAAAATCTTATACGCTTTCTTAATAAGGCGGCGCGATTCAAGCGGTATACCTGCGCGAGAAATTCCAACATTATTCAAGCCGACAACTTTAGCGGGGTGTCCGTCAACAATAGTATAGGGTACAACGTCTTGAACTAATTTACTCATACCGCCGACCATTGCGTTACGTCCAATTTTAACGAACTGATGAACGCCCGCCATTCCGCCGATAACAACTCTGTCTTCAACGGTTGCATGCCCCGCACAACTTGCCAAATTCGACATAATGACATGGTTGCCGAGTGTGCAATTATGGGCAATATGAATGTACGCCATTAAAAGACAATCACTGCCGACGCGCGTTTCATTGCCTTCGCCGGTTGCGCGGTGAACAGTTGCGCCTTCACGAATAACTGTTCTGTCGCCAATAAATGTATAAGTTTTTTCGCCTTGAAATTTTAAATCTTGAGGAATTTCGCCCACAGAGGCAAATTGAAAAATTCGGCAGTCTTTGCCGATCGTTGTATAATCTGCAATAACGGCGTTTGGTCCAATGTCCGAACCGTCGCCAATTTCTGATTCATCGCCAATAATTGTATACGGTCTGATTGTAACATTGCGCCCAATTTTCGCACTTGGCGAAATTACTGCCGTTTCGTGAATATACGACTCGTCTTTTGAATCTATCATTTTCTCCAGCTCCTTATGTAGGATTCAGGATTGAGAAATTAGCAATAACTAATTTTTCTTTAAACCAAAAAGTTCTTCATCAGTTTTAAGCGCAAATTTAAAATCTGCAGATGAAACGAGTTTATCATCAACGTAACCGTCAGCATGAAGGACGCCGAAGACGCCGCGCACTTTTACAATTTCTGCCTTAGTAATAAGCGTGTCGCCGGGTACTATCGGACGTTTAAATTTTATATTATCCATACCGCCGAAAAGTGGAGTTTTGCCTCTGTGTTCTTCAGGATACAGCATTGCAACGCCGCCGACTTGCGCCATTGCCTCAAGTTGCAATACGCCCGGGAAAATCGGGTGTCCCGGAAAATGTCCCAAAAATACCTGCTCCGTCATTGTGACATTTTTTAAACCTGTTGCCGATTTAAAAGGTTCAATTTCTAAAATTTTGTCAACAAGTAACATTGGCGGACGGTGCGGAAGGATTTTCATAATTTCTTCAATTCCAAGTTCCATTAATATCGCTCCAATCTGAAATTATAGTTAATTTTTTATTTTATGACGTGTTGAAAAATTTTTGCGCCGCTCATTCTTTAGCAGTGCTTAATTTTTCGTTATCAATCAACGTTACAGCCACTTTTTATAAATTGATTTTATAGTGACTGTCGGAAAAATTTTGATTGTTTTATTTTTAATAAAATTCAGTTGCTGACAGATTTTTTTCAAATTTACTTTTCTATACTTGTCAAATCGTTGTCTTTCAAGTAACAAAAGAAAAGGCGTTTGCAAGCGCGGAAAAAAATTTTTTTATTTTTCCAACATTCTCTAATTAAAATCTGCGTAAATCATTTTTGAAAGTTTTGAGTTAAGCGCGTGTCCTGAGGCAACGGCGATTATATGACACTTCAAAAAGCCGGCTAATCTCAAATCGCCTATAACGTCCAAAATTTTATGGCGCACAAGTTCATCGGGATATTTTAGAGTATTAAGCCATCCTTCATCATTATAAACAATGACATTTTCCAAAGTGCCGCCGCGTCCGAGCCCTGCCGCGTGCAACGCCTCTACTTCTTTTTCATAGGCGATTGTTCGCGCAGGCGCAATTTCTTTTTTATAAATTTCTTCGGTAATTTCAAAATCCTCATATTGAATACCAATAAGCGGGTGTGGATTAACTGAAGTGAAACTGATTCTGAAACCGTCGTAAGGCAAGGCAATTATAAATTTTTTGCCGTTGTCAGAATTTGCGCGGTAAATTTTTTCAATCTGAATAATTTTGCGTTCGGCGGACTGTTCAACCGTTCCGACAGATTTTATCATTTCAAAAAATCCAATCGAATTGCCCTCAAGTACGGGCGGTTCTTCAGCATTAATTTCAATTTCGCAGTTGTCAATCCCGCAAGCATTAAGCGCGCTCATCAAATGTTCAACCGTGAAAACTTTTGCGCCGTTTTCTTCTAAAGTTGTTGCGCGAAGCGTTGCAGTTACATTTGGAGCAAGTGCATGAATTTTTGGCGCGTCCGCTAAATCTGTACGCACAAAAAAAATGCCGCTGTCAACTGCCGCCGGTTTTAATTTCAGTTGAACTTCAACTCCGGAATGTAATCCTTTTCCCGTTACTTCAACCGAACTTTTTAAAGTTTTTTGTTTTGGCAAAATCCTTTCTCCTTTCAAAAAATTCTAGTCATTATACCATTAATTCTTTCGCACGTCGATAACCGCGCAAAAAAATTGCGATTGAATTTTAAAACTCAATCACAAATTTTTTTTAAGCATGTTGAAAAATTATTTGAACTACTGATGATTATCGAAAAAATTTTGTTAGATGAGAACGAAAAACTAAGATGCCGCGCAGGACGCGCAAAAAGCGTCTTTCTTTTTGGTACTTGCAAAGGCGACGAGTAGGAGCGTTTGCTCTTTGACAAGACAAAGAAAAAGTATATTCAATAAGATAAAAATTTTTAAAAACAGATTTCTTCAACAGCACCTAACAACTACTTCGACAAGATAATTAAAAATTTCGTTCAATATAAAATAACAAAATTTCAAAATAAAACTATTCCAAACGCCCTAGTTTGAAGATTTTGCCGTAAAATGTTCAGCAGTTTTCCCTGCAAAAGTTGCCTTACCGTCAGCAGTAACACTGTAACCTGTAGTTCCTGCGTCAGTAATTGCGCCGTCGATATAAATTTTACCTGTAGGAGCTTGCGGCGCGCCGTTTTCAAAATAAGTTGCGTTGGCGTTTATCAAATTTTCATAAGACGGCACAGTTCCTTTTTCCATTTGATAAATTGCAACTGCCGAATTAATCGCCGCCAAGTCTGATTGAACTTTTGCGGTATTGGCTTGCGCTGTAACTTTTTCAAATTGCGGCACTGCCATTGTCGCCAAAATTCCTACTACCATAACCATTAAAATTATTTCAAGTGTGGCAAAGCCTTTCTGATTCAATTTCATCACTCCAAAAAATTTTTTTAATTATATCAATCGCAATGGCAACTTTCAATAAAATTTTATTAAGGCGAAGGCAGGAAACAACGATAAACTAATTGAATTGATTAATTTGAAAGGAGCGTTTGAAATGGGCTTGTGGGATATTAACAATGTCTCGGCAGATTTAATTAAAAATTTGACTAAAAACGGCGGCAAATCCAATAGTTTCGCCGCTACAAATTCTGCGGGATTTTCTTCAGACTACGCCAAAATTTTATCTCAACAAATTGCACAGCTTGAACAAGACGTACAAGCCGCCTCCGAAAATATTTCAAGTCAGGATCAAGAACTTTCAGCAGATACAAAATTGGAAGTTATTGAAACCGTGAAAAGATTCCGCCCCGACGGTTCAATTATGGTTACAACTTACAAAGACGGCAAAATTGACAGCACAACAAAAATTAAGCCGCACCTTGTGGCAGTTCCCGATTATAACGCACCACCGACGCCGACAGGAGACCCTGAAATTAAAATGGTTCGTCAACTAAGCGTGGCGGAACTTTTAATGTTATAATCGCAAGCAGGGCAAACGCCTTGACGATAAATTTTTTAAATTTTTAGGAGGTTTTTAACATGGATGTAACTACAATTTCTAATGTGGCGGCTCAAAATGTCGGACAATTTACGGCGCAACAAAATTCGGCGGCGTCAAAAATTCAATCTGCAGTTAATGCCTACGCCAAAACTGCGAAAAATGACACTGCCAACGATTCTGCAAATGCGGCTTTTTCAGTCGATATTTCAGACGCGGCAAAACAGGCGCAAGCTAAAGCAGATGACGATTTATTTGCAGGCGAAATTGGCGCGGAAAAAACTAAAGGCTTGCCTGATGATGTTGTTCAAACATTGAAAGACGAACAGACTGCAACAATGTTGAATTTGCTGATTCAGACACTTACCGCAAATAACGAAAAACTTCAGAATTGGTACGACGAAGGCACGGGAATTTTGAATTTCGGCGGTATTCAAATTGACGCCTCAAGATTTGCATTGCCTGAAGTTGCAACAAATCCTGAAGACGCGGCAAAGGCAGTAGCGGACGGCGGCGAATGGTCTGTTGAAAAAGTTTCCGACAGAATTTTTGGACTTGCCGAAACGTTGGCGGGTGGCGATCCCGAAAAACTTCAACAAATGCGCGATGCCGTTGAGGAAGGTTTTAAACAAGCGGGCGCGGCGTGGAAAGATGCAACCGGTAATGACAATATGCCGGACATTACCAAAAATACCTATAACGAGATTATGAAACGTTTTGAAAACAGCATGAGCAAGATAGTGGGATAGTGCGATAGTTTGATAGCTATAACACTATACCACTACAACACTAACACACTACAAAAAAACTCTTTGCCAAAAGGCGAAGAGTTTTTTTTCTTGTTGTAAATAAAATTTGTGGTATAATAAAAAAAATTATAAATTTGAATTTTGAGAGGGGATTTAATTATGTTTGGAATAGGAGTACCCGAACTGATATTAATTTTGATAATCGGACTTGTTGTATTTGGTCCCGGCAAATTGCCCGGCGTCGGCAAAGCACTCGGTCAAAGTATCAAAGAATTTAAACAGGCAAATTCAGACGACGAAAAAACTATTGAAGTTGCGGAAAAAACTGATAAAAAATGACTGTCAACGAAGAAAAATTAAATACTCAAACTGAAGAAAATGCAGAAACTGCTGATGACGGTTCAATGCCACTCACTGCGCATTTGGAAGAGTTGCGCTCCAGAATCATTAAATCTTTGTTTGCCATTGCTGCCGGCAGTGGCATTGCATATTTCTTTTTGGACGAAATTACAAAATTTTTAACCGCGCCCGTTGGTAAACTTTACTATATGCAACCGGGCGAGGCTTTTTTTACTTATTTAAAAATTGACATTGTGGCAGGATTTTTAATAGCTCTGCCGGTGATTTTTTATCACGTCTGGAAATTTTTTCTGCCCGCGCTTACAAAATCTGAACGCGCCGTATTGGGCTTACTTGTTCCAACTTCGGTAATTTTATTTTTTATCGGTTTGGCGTTTGCATTTTTTTTGATTCTGCCAATCGCACTGAAATTTTTTATGGGATTCACTACCGAAGATTTGCAATCAATGTTTTCATTCCAAAATTATTTTGACTTCGTGCTGACATTCCTGTTGCCGTTCGGCTTCGTCTTTGAATTGCCGCTTGTTGTAATAGTTTTGGCGCAGTTGGGAATTTTGACGAGTGAATTTTTGGGCAAGTACCGCCGAATAATTTTCTTTGTGTCATTCATACTCGGCGCGTTACTTACGCCGCCTGACGTTATCAGCCAAATTTCTTTGGCGTTCCCTGTAATTTTGTTGTACGAGGCAGGTTATAGAATCGTTAAACATATACTGAGGAAGTGATTAATTATTAACAGTTTTAGTCAGATAACCAAAACTGAAAAAATTTCTAACATTCAAGGTATTCGCGGAATTGCTTTCTTGATGATTTTTATTGCTCATGCTTGGCATGATTGTATGCCCAAAAGTGAAGCTGTTGAATGTCTCGGAATGTTGGGCGTTCAAATTTTTTTTGCCATTTCAGGTTATTTGATAGCTTGTCGCTACAGCGACAAAAATTTTGATAATGTTTGGCTTGACGGAATTCGTTACTCGTGGAAAAAAATAAAAAAATTTTATCCGTTGCACATTATCACATTTGCAATTTTTTTTCTGGATAAAATTTACAACAATTTTGAAATAAATTTTCTCAGTGTTGCGCTGGAAATTACATTGACAAAGGCTTGGCATCCTACATTATTCAGCAATTTCAACGGCGCGGCGTGGTTTTTGTCGGCGATTGTGTTCATTTATTTGTTAGTTCCTTTCACGGTCAATTTTTTTAAAAAATTCAATACAGCGCAACTTTTTATGCTGTTGGTTGTTTTATTTTTCTGCAGAATTACTTTAGAATCTTTAACTTACCGCGAACTTTTCAACGGCGAATCCACGTACTTTTTTTTATTTTATCCCAGTCCAATTTACAGATATACTGATTTTCTTTTCGGATATATCGGTGCCGTAATTTTGAACAGCGGTAAATTTAATTTGGAATTTTCAACTTCGGCAGTGCAAATTTTTTTGTTTGCCGCGTATATTACAGGTTGCGTCTTCTTTAATGCTTACACGCAATTTTGTTGGTTGCCGTCAATGTTTTTAATTTTGTCGGTACTGATTTTCTATTTCGTCAACAAAAAAGGCGCGGCGAATTATTTAACCGGCAATTTCTTTTTTGTGCATTTGGGAAATATTTCATTTGAATTATTTTTGATACATTACGTGGTAGTTGCGCTAATGCCAAATTATGTGAATCTTGAATTAAGCGGATTATCAACTATGGCAGTTTTATTTTTGACAACGATTATTACAGCAGAAATTTTTCATAAAATTCCATTTATCGGAAAATAGTATCAGGTGCTGTTGAATAAATAGCGAATCAAAAATTGTTCGATGAGAACGAAGTACTAAGATGGCGCACAGGACGTGCGCCTTGCAAATGCGATGAATAAGAGCATTTGCTCGGTGCGTTTTTTTCGCGGACGAAAAAACAGCACCACTAAAAGCGTCTTTCTTGCAAAGGCGACGAGTAATTTTGTCAAGACAAAGAAAAAGTACGTTCAATATTAAAATATAAAAATATAAAAATATTTAAAACTAAATTATTCCAAAATCCACAATTTTTTTTAAAATCCGCAAAGTGCTGACGGTTTTTAGTGGGGTAGTTCGATAGCCATTAGCTGATAGCTAACC
>CAJOGS010000029.1:20709-28966 GCA_905234045.1 uncultured Selenomonadaceae bacterium
AAGAAGGAGTGAAGTTTTTTGGCTAAAAATTTTTTAATGCTGATGATTGCAATAATTTTTTTATTGCCGAATTTGGCAAACGCAGAAGAAATTATAATTTTCCATACGAACGATATGCACGGCCGAATTTCAAGCACTGATGACAAAGGCAAATCAATAGGACTTGCTGAAATGTCGGCGGCGTTCAAATTTTCAAAATCGCAAAACAAAAATACTTTTTGGTTTGACGCGGGTGATACTTTTAACGGCACAATCAGAATTAACATCAGCAACGGCGAAAATCTTGTACCGCTTTTAAATCAATCCGGAATGGATATATTTGTTCCCGGCAACCACGATTTTAATTACAGTCCCGAACAACTTGTAAATCTTTCAAAAAAATTAAAATTTTCGACACTTGCCGCAAATGTTGTAAAAAAAGACAGCGGCGAAACTATTCTTAATCAGTACAAAATTTTCAAACGCGGCAATTTAAAAATTGGCGTTTTTGGACTTGCGACGCCTGAAACGGCATATAAAGTCGTGCCGTCTTTTTTCAAGAATATTGTTTTTTTGAATCCTGTTGACACTGCAAAAGAAATGCTAAAAATTTTGCGCCCGCAATGTGATATTGTAATTGCAGTAATGCATATGGGAATTGATCCGGCGTCAGAATTTACAAGCAAAAGAATTGCCGCCGAAACTGAAGGAATTGATTTAATAATTGACGGTCACAGCCATACAGAATTGCCGCAAGGTTTAACCGTCGGCGAAACTTTGATTGCTCAAACAGGTTGCTACGAGCATTATTTCGGACGTGTAACAATTAATTTTGAAGACGGCAAAATTATTTCAAAAAAAGCTGAACTTTTGGACGCCGCCGCCGTCAAAAAAATTTCGCCCAATCCCAATAAAAAAATTTTGAACTCCATAAAAAAAATTGATGCCAAAAATGAAAAATTTTTGGGCGAAGTTATAGCGCACAGCGATAGAAAACTTGACGGCGAAAGATTAACCGTACGTTGCGGAGAATCAGAAATCGGAAATCTCTGTGTTGATGCTTTTCGTTGGAAAACCGGCGCAGATATTGCAGTTATAAATGGCGGAAGTATTCGCAGCGGTTTGCCGACGGGCGATTTGACACGCGGTCAAATTTTAGAAATATTTCCTTTCAGCAACCAAATAAAAATTGCCGAAATTAACGGCAAAACCGTTCGCCAAATGTTGGAACATTCGGTTAGAGTATATCCCAACGAATTGGGCGGCTTTTTAAGTGTCAGTGGCATTAGTTTTACTGTTGACGCCAAAAAACCTGCAGGACAGCGCGTACAAGATATTTTCATCGGCGGGCAGCTGCTTGACGAAAATAAAATTTATACAATAGCTACCTCGAATTTTCTTTTTGAAGGCGGAGACGCCTATTCAATGCTGAAAAATATAACCGCCAAAGGCGGATACGGTTCAGATAACTCAATACTTGCAGAGTATATCAATAAATTTGGAACTGCAGGTATTGAACTCGGCAGAATAAAATTTTTGTAAGCTGAAGCGGTAGTTGGTAGCAGGTAGCGGTTAGCAGTTAGCTGCTAGTACTAAAACCTAAAACCTAAAACCTAAAACTAAGGAGGGAGTTCCTACGAAAAAAAATTTTCCGCAAAAACTAAAAATATCCAAAACAATATATCTGATTATAGGTTTAACCTATGTGATTTCAATTTTAATTTCCGGAACTTTCTTAAATAAAGTTATAGAAAGTCACGAACACGAAGTTTCAAAATTGGTTGCCGCTGATGTTTACGACGCAATTAACAACGAATTTACAAAAGCATTGGTAGTTTCAAGGACAATTTCCAGCGATAATTTTTTAAAGCAAAATCTCCAAAATGAATCAACTATCCCGCACAAAGAAGAAGTTTCAATTATAAGAAATTATTTAAGAGAAATTAACGTAAATTTTGCGTATGAAACCTCTTTTGTAATTTCTGACGCTACAAAAAATTATTATTACGATAAGGGATTTCATCGCGTTATTGATCCTGAAAATCACCCTCATGACTTTTGGTATAAAAATTTTGTCAATTCAAACGCTCAACAAAAATTAAATGTTGATCCTGATGAATTTGATTACGATAATTGGAACATTTTTATAAATGTACGAATAAACGATGAAAATAAAAAATTGCTCGGCATTTGCGGCGTCGGTATTTCCATTGATGCAATTCAAAGAATTTTGATTGCAAAGGAAAATCAGCACAACATAAAAATTGACTTGTTCAATCTCAAAGAAAATTATGACATTGATTCCACTGCCGCAAAATTTAAAGACCCGCATTTGAAAGAAATTATTTCCAATCTGCAAAAAGATTCCAATATTGAAAATCAATTTGTCTTAACGAAAATTGAAAATTCGTTGGTACTTGCAAGAATTGTGCCGGAAATTGATACTTATTTGGTAATTCGCCGCCCGATAGATTCGACGAATGGAATTTTTGCCAGTTTGATGATCCGAATGGCGTTGAGTTTTGTCGTTGTACTTTTCATACTGATATATTTTCTTCAAAAGCGACTTGACAAGGAACGCCAAAAAATTGAAGAGGCGGCAAAAAAATATGGAATGGCAAGCCACGCCGATAAATATGTTTCAATGCATTTAATCGACTTGAAAAATAATTCAATTTACACTTTGAGCCGTAACGAAAATTATAATTTGATGAATGTTGAAGACGGCGACAACGTTGTAAGAAAAATCAAAGATTCATTTGTTGAGACGGTTGAAGAGTCAACTTTAAAGCCGCTTTTAGATTTTATCAATTTGAAAAATTTGTCGGAAAGAATGAAGGACAAACGCGCAATCAGTCAAGAATTTTTGAGCAAACATTACGGTTGGTGTCAAGCAAATTTCATTTTAGTTGACAATGACGAAAGCGAAGAATTGAAGCAGGTAATTTTGGCTATTGAACTGATTCAAGAAACGAAACAGAAAGAAAAACTTGCTGAGGATTTTAAAATTCGTTCCGAGACTGATTTAATGACAGGTTTAAAAAATCGCGGCGGCGGTGAAAAGGCTATCCGTGAATTAATGGCGCAGGGTGAATGCGGTATGTTTTGCCTTATGGACGCCGACAAATTTAAATCTATCAATGACAATTACGGGCACGGCGTCGGCGACAAAGTTATTATCGCCATTGCAAATTGCTTGAAAACGACTTTCCGCACTTACGATATTACAATGCGGCTCGGCGGTGATGAATTTGCAGTTTTCGCCGTCGGAATTAAAGACGATGAAATTGGCAGAAATGTTATCAATCGCCTTTTCAGAAAGATTGACGATATTTTGATTCCGGAACTCGGCGACAGACGAATTACAATCAGTTTGGGAAGTGCGCTTTTCAATCCTGAAGAAAATATACACTTTGAGGAACTCTACAAGCGCGCAGATTTGGGAACTTACGAAAGTAAAAAAGTTAAAGGCAACTTCCACACTTGCTACAGTCCCGAACTCAAAAAAGATAATAAAGATTAAAATTTAGGCAGTGCGAATTTTCGTACTGCCTTTTTTTATGTAAAAATATTTTATTAATTTTCTATATTAAATGTACTTTTCTTTAGGGACTGTTGGTAAAATAAAAATTTTGAAACTTTTGCAAGCCACGCAGGATTGAATTTCTGGCGGATAAAAGCTCTTTCTTTTGTTACTTTTCTTTTAAAAATAAAAGTAATTCTAAAAATAAAAATCTCAGGAACAAATATTTTACCAACAAGCACTAGGGCGTGTTGAAAAATCGAAATAAAAAATTAGCAAGTTGGAACTACCTAACCTTTAGCAAATTTCTTTTATTAGGTATACCCGCGCCCCAGCCCGTCTCTGTTTTTGCCTGTTATTAAAAGTGGTGTAAAAGGTATGGCGCGGCTGTACAACTGACTTATTACCGCGTTAAACGCGAAAAACCTTGCAAATGCGAGGAGTACGAGCATTTGCTGGCAGAGCGTCTTTCTTTTTGGTACTTGCAAAGGCGACGAGTAGGAGCGTTTGCTCTTTGTAAATTAAAATAATTTAAGAAAAAAATTAAAAAACAGACTTTTTCAACACGTCCTAGAAAAAATTTTAAAACAGATTTATTCAACACGTCACGGACTCCCTTTAAAAATCCTCCCATTTAGAGGAATTTTTTTTTGAAAGTCGAATGTACAAGCCTAGAGGTGATTTCCTTGAAAGCAAAAAAAACTTTTGTCGGCGCGGCAGTTGCGGCGGCATTATTGATAAATATTCCTCAAGTTTCGGCAGAAAATGTTGAAACATTTGACGGGGAATTTGACGAAAATAATTCTGAAGTTGTCCCGTTTCAAGATGAAAACGAAGATTTAGGCGCGGTTTTAATTTTTAACAATCCCGAAAAAAATAATTCAGAAAATCCGCCTGTAAATGAAAAACCCGCCGTTACCGAAAAACCGACGGTTACTGAAAAAATTCCTGTTACTGAAAAAGTTCCTGACTTACAAAAAGTTGAAAACGCAGAATTAGTTATTGAACCTTCGCCGAAAGATTCTTCACGTGAAAAAATTTTGCCGCAAAGTAAAAATTCAAAAAATATTCCTGCGAAGGGCAAACGCTTTGTAAAAATTGCAATGGACGATACCTACATTTATTATCTTGACAAGCAAAGTGTTATGTGGAAACGTCTTCCCTACTCGGCAAGTGAATATATGCTTGATGTTTGGGTTCGTATGATTGAGCGCAATCCCGATACTTCGGATTTGCCGCAATATTTATCTGATTATGTAAGTGACGGCGCAAACGGCGAAGTTGAAGTTGCGGCAGAGCGCAAAATTTCACTCAATCAAATTGACATTGACGTTTTGAATCACAAAAAATATTTTCTCGAACATTATTATATCCGCCCAAAAACTAAGCAAATTCAATTTCTTTGTGAATTGGAAGTTGTAGGGCATCCTCAAAATACAGTTGCCGAACGCGAATATAATTATAAGAATTGGGAAAATTTAATCCCGGGCAGTATTGAATCAATTATCTACCAAATGACAATAAAAACTGTCGGAAAGAGTGGATCTTCCGACAAAGGACATATGTCAGTTGCAGATATGTTTGACGAATATTTAAGAATCCCAATAAGGTAGTGTGATAGTGTGGTAGTGTGGTAGTGTTATAGTGTTATAGCTATCGCACTATCGCACTATCCAACTATAAAACTATAAAACTATAAAAAGGAGAGGTTGTAAAATGATACCTGTATTGGTAGGACTGGGCGCACTGGTCGGCGGCTACTTGGTAGTTACGCACTGGGAAGAAGTAACAAAGTGGCTGACAGAATTAATGGGAACTTTGCAGGCGCAGTTGAAAGAATTGGGAATTGAAGGCTACATGGCAAAACTTTTCTCAAATATTCAAGACGGCGCATTAAAACTTGTTCATCGTCTTTACTACAGAGAAAACGGCAAGTGGATTGAAAAAACCACTACCCGCGAAATTGATGAATCACAAGTTCCCGAATGGGCAAAAGCCGGCTTGAGCGAAAAAGAAACCGACGTTACCGAACGTTATGAGCAAGCACTCGAACTTAAAATTTAATCGAGGTGAATTGAAATGGCTATTACAAAACAAACAATGGATACGGCGTTTGAAGCGGTTAAAGAGCAGATTAAAAACTTTTTCCAAAATCTGCTTAACCCAAATATGAAAATCGAAGACATTGCTGACGTTGTTTCAAGCCGCCTTGATCCCGTCATTATCGCAAATGAGAAAAAAGGCTTGCACTACAGCGCAGGTAAATTTTACATTAAATCGCCTGACGAAAAACATTTCCAACTTGAATTTGAAATGTTCTTTAAAGACGACGAAGACAAATGGCATAAACTTGCAAATTCAAGCGAACTCCGTGATATTAAACTTTTGGACGAGGGCGCGGCTAAAACTATTCAAAAATTGAAATTTATTGAATTTCCAATTAACGCGCCGGAAATTAAAGCTGAAGAAAAAGCCGAAGTTAAACAACTTGAAGCGGCAGAAGTCGTTGAAGAAAAAGTTGACGATGTTAAAGCCGAAGAAAAAGTTAATAATGAAGTTACCATTGACGTTGAAGCCGAAGTTAAATCTGAAAAATAATTTATAACCTCTGTGGAAGGTGTTTTTTAGGCACTTTCCATTTTTTGTAAAAACTTGCAATTATTAAATTTTTTTAGTAAAATAAAAACTTGAAAAATTAAACCTAACAAGAAAGGAAGTGATCGGCGCGACTATCCGCCTAACAAGGCGGTTTATCGTCACGTCATTTCTATGATAGGCAATATACTACGCAAAGAACGCGAAAAGCAAAAACTTTCAATTCGTGATGTCGAAAACGAAACAAGTATTCGCACTGTTTACATAGACGCCATTGAAAAAGGCGAATACGATAAACTTCCGGGCGAAGTTTATGCTAAAGGCTTTATTAAAAATTATGGTAACTTTTTGAAATTGAACGGCGAAGAATTGGTACGCCAATTTGTTGCAGAAATTTCAGCCGTTGCAAATGAGACGGTAGAAAATCCCGTCAAGGAGACTCCGAAAAATTCTATTGCTGCCACTAATGTTGGCGCAAAATATCAATCCAAACAGCAAATTACTTCAACCGATGATTCTGACTTTGAAAACGATTCAAAGAAATATTTGGTTGCGGCAGTCGCATTTATTGCAATTTTAATTAGTGGAATTATTTATAACTTCAGCGGATCCGAAGAAGAAAATGTTTCTGTTGCACAAAGTGAAACGCAAGTCAAGCCGGTTGAAATTGAAAAACCGATTCAAGTTGCTGAAGCTCCGAAAGTGCAAGAACCTGTACAACCTGAACAGCCTGTAACTCCGCCGCCTGCGCCTGTTAATGGCGTTAATTTATCTGCAACTTTTTCAGATAATTGCTGGACACGTGTTATTGTTGACGGCGCAATGGTTTATGAAGGTATGATTACCGCCGGAAATACTTTTGATTGGAAAGGCAACGAAAATGTTAATGTATTGGTCGGCAACGCGGGCGCGGCGCAATTTGTGATGAATGGTCAAAGCGTCGGCGCGCTCGGTGCTTATGGCGATGTTGTCGAAAAAACTTTCACACGTTAATTTAGTGGCTAGTGGCTAAGGGTCGGAGACTAGGGAAAAATCCCTTTCTCCCTATACCCAAGTCCCCAGTCCCTTGATTAGAGGTTAGGGGTTAGGATTTTCTAGCCACTAACCAATTTTTTTTGGAGGCAGATTTGAAGAAAAATATAAAATATTTCACGGCTCGACAAAGAGCGCGGCTATATCATAAAAAGCGGCGGGCGGCTGAAATTTGCGCTCGTCTATCCGAATTTTTACAACGTCGGAATGTCTAATTTAGGGATTCACATAATTTATCAGCTGTTAAATGCAATGCCGAATGTATCTTGCGAAAGATTTTTTTTGCCGGAAGTTTTGAGCGTGGAAACACAAACGCCGCTGAATAAATTTGACGTAATAGGCTTTGCAGTTTCATTTGAGCAAGATTATTTTAACGTGGTAAAAATGTTGCAACTGGCAAAAATAAAAGTTCGTGCCTCCGAACGCACAAAATTTGATCCTATAATAATTGCGGGCGGACCTTGTGCAACGTTCAATCCTGCGCCGCTTTCATTAATTTTCGATGCCTTTGTAATTGGCGAAGGTGAAGTAATTTTGCCGCCGCTGATGGAAGTTTTGACAGAAAATTTGCCGCGTCCTGAAATATTTGAAAAAATTTCGCAAGTTGCAGGCGTTTATGTTCCGACAGTTCCAAAAAAAGTTTCTCGGCAATGGCTGAAAAATCTTGATGAATTTCCCGCACATTCGGTAATAATCACGGACGACACAGAATTTAATATGTATCTGATAGAAACTGCGCGAGGTTGCGGACACCATTGCAGATTTTGCATGGCGGGTTATTGTTTCAGAAAACCGCGCAACCGTTCGCTTGAAGTTTTAAAAGCCGAAGTTGACGCCGCTAAAATTTACGGCAAGAAAATTGGATTAATGGGCGCGGCAATTTCAGATTATCCGCAAATTAACGAACTTTGCAAATATATTCTAGACGCAGATTTAGAAATGTCGGTTGCGTCATTTCGCGCAGATTCCGTTACAAAAGAATTGGTAACAGCGTTGGTAAAAAGCGGATTGAAAACTTTGACGGTTGCGCCGGAAGCGGGAAGCGTAAAAATGCGAACCGTAATTAATAAAGGCATTACCGAAGAAAATATTTTTACGGCGGTTGAATTGGGAATAGCGGCGGGGCTG
>CAJOGS010000030.1 GCA_905234045.1 uncultured Selenomonadaceae bacterium
CTTTTAAATAAACTCCTGCGCGATGACGGCGCAATTTTCATCAGCATTGACGATAACGAACTTTTCAACTTGAAATTTATCTGCGATGAAATTTTTGGCAAAAGTAATTTTGTTGATGTTTTTTCTTGGAAGAAAACCGAAACGCCTGCTAATCTTTCTTACAAGACAAAAAAAGCGATAGAATACATTATTTGTTACACTAAAACGAATTTGCCTATAAAATTTCGTGGTTTAAAAAAAGATAGCAAAAGTAGTAATGGCTTGATGAATCAAACAAACGCCGAAAAAGAATTAATTTTCCCTTCAAATTATGTTGATACAGCATTGCCGGACGGCGTTTATAAAAAAAATGAATACGGCACACCGGCTTACAAAATTTTTTTATTGGAAGATACAGAAGTTAAAAATGGATATTTTATCAAGCCGGTAAAACTTCACGGCAAATTTAAATGGTCTCAGAAAAATTTAGACAAAGAAATTTCTGAAGGTACAAAAATTTCAATACGAACGATTGCTTTTTCTCCGTCGTATGAAAAAAAAGACTACGCGCCAGAGGTTCCGTCAAATTTAATTGATAAAAATTGTGGTGTTCAAACAAATGAACAGGCTACAGCCGAGTTGAAAAAAATTTTTGATGGTAACAAAATTTTTGATTTTCCTAAACCACCATCTTTGATTGAATATCTTATAAATTTTATTTGTGATTCTGACAGTATTATTTTAGACAGTTTTGCAGGGAGCGGGACGACGGCGCACGCGGTAATAAATCTGAACGCGGCGGACGGCGGCAACCGCAAATTTATTTTGATAGAATTGAACGACTACGCGGAAAGTATCACGGCGGAAAGAGTGCGGCGCGTCGGCGGCGAATTTTCATTTTACGAATTGGGCGAACAACTTTTTGACGAAGACGGCTTTATAAATGAAAGTGTACCGCGTGAAAAACTTTTTGAGTACATTTATTACAGTGAGACGCGCCAAAAATATCAGGTATCGGAAGAAGAAAATCTTTTGGGCGTAGACGAAGGCACGGCGTATTATTATTTTGATGACGCCTTAAGCTGGACGACGCTCGCGCAGATTAAAACCCGCGCAAAAAATTATGTCATTTATGCGGAAAATTGCTGTTTGAGTGAAGGCGAACTGCAGAAATACAAAATAGAATTTCGGCAAGTGCCGAATGACATTCACCGCTATTAACTTGAAAAACCGCCGTAAATAAAATATAATAAATTGCTTTAATATGTCAAAGGAGATTGATAAAAATGAAAGTAATATTGCAAGAAGACGTAAAAAAAATTGGAGCGAAAGGCGAAATAGTAGAAGTATCTGACGGCTACGGCAGAAATTTTTTATTGCCGCGCAAATTGGCGGTAATTGCGAACGATGCAAATTTGCATGTAGCGAAAACCAACGCGGAAAATAAAGCGCGTAAGGCACAACAAGAAGCCGATGAAGCAAAACTTTTGGGCGCGCAACTTGAAAAAGTCTCTGTAAAAATTCCGATTAAAATTGGCAAAGACGGCAAACTCTTCGGCAGTGTAGGCGGCGGCGACGTTGCAAAGGCTCTCAAGGTTGAACGCAATGTAAATATCGACAAACGCAAGATTCAAATTCAAGGCGAAGTAACGGGAATTGGAACTTACGATGCGATTATAAAACTGCACCCCGAAATTTCCACAAAAATAAAAGTCGTTGTTGTCGAGGCTTAATAACGTGTTCAAAAAATTAATCGGCGCAATAAAGCGAACATTCACGCGCAAAAAATCAGTTGCCATGCCGCTGAACAAAGAAACAGAAATTGACAGAGAAATAAACGCGCTCTACGAAATAGTAATAGAGGCATTGGGCTCCGACAGATTAGTTTTGCAAGCGGGAAAAATGGACGCGCTGAGGCTGTTGCGTTCGCCGAATCCCTGCGAAAGAGTTTTGGCATTGCGCCGAATTTTGGAAGAAAATCCAACGCTCACCCCCGAGCCTGAACCGAAAGAATTGCATAACGAAATTGCAAGATTGTCGGAATTGTTGGCGAATATAATAGCCCGCCATCAAATCGAAGACAAAATTGACAGGAAAGTCAATGAAAAATTGGAACACGATCATCAAGAGTACGTGAAAGATATTCGTATGCAAATACTGAAGGAAGAAAAACCTTCAGAAGAGACGCCGCACGATGCCAAAAAGCGGGAAGAAATTGAGAAGTTGGAAAAAGTCAAGTTGACGCAATCGGTAATGGAATTGTTGCGCCCAAAAAATTTAGACGAAATAATAGGACAGGAACGCGCCGTAAAATCTTTACGTGCAAAATTGGCGTCTCCATATCCGCAACATTTAATTTTGTATGGTCCTCCGGGCGTCGGCAAAACTACGGCGGCGCGGCTTGTGCTTGAATCGGTAAAAAATTTGGAGTACAGCCCCTTCAAAGAAGACGCGCCATTTATCGAAACTGACGGTACGACTTTAAGATGGGATCCGCGTGACATGACGAATCCGCTTTTAGGCTCGGTACATGATCCAATTTATCAAGGCGCGCAAAAATCGTTGGCAGAAAGTGGCGTCCCTGAACCTAAGCCGGGACTTGTCACGGACGCGCACGGCGGCATTTTGTTTATTGATGAAATCGGCGAAATGGATACAATGTTGCAAAATAAGTTGCTGAAAGTTTTGGAAGACAAACGCGCTTATTTTGAATCGGCGTATTACGACCCGACAGATGAGCGCGTTCCCAAATATGTCAAAATGCTTTTTGAAAATGGCGCGCCTGCAGATTTCGTATTGATTGGAGCTACAACCCGTGACGCCGCGTCGATAAATCCCGCGTTGCGTTCGCGTTGTGCCGAAATTTATTTTGAGCCGTTGACGCCAATGCACATTATAGAAATTGTGAAAAACGCGGCGGCAAAATTAAACGTGAAACTTGAAGACGGTATCGCCGAGACTATTTCAGAATACACAATTGAAGGGCGCAAGGCGATAAATATTTTGGCGGACGCTTACAGCTTGGCACTTGAGGACAACGCCGAAAATGTTCAAATTACCAAAAAACATATTTACGAAGTCGCGCAGGTTTCAAGGCTTTTTCAATACGTGACAAAAAAGGCGTCTAGTAATTCGACAGTCGGGCATATTTTCGGCTTGGGCGTCAGCGGTTTTATCGGTTCAGTTATCGAAATTGAAGCGATAGTTTTTCCCGCCGAAAAAGGCAAAGGCACAATTCGATTTAATGAAACTGCGGGAAGTATGGCGAAGGATTCAGTATTTAATGCGGCGTCGGTACTGCGAAAAGTTACCGGCAAAGATATTCATGATTTCGACGTTCATATAAATGTAATTGGCGGCGGAAATATCGACGGTCCCAGCGCGGGAACTGCGATTTTGTCGGCACTGATCAGCGCGGTTACAGGGAAAAAAATTCGTCAAGACGTGGCAGTTACAGGCGAAATTTCTTTACAAGGCAGAGTTCGCCCTGTCGGCGGCGTTTTTGAAAAAGCATACGGCGCAAAACAAGCGGGTATTAAAGTTTTGGTTATTCCAAAAGAAAATTCAAAAGACATTCCGCCGAATCATTTGGGCTTAGAAATTCACGCGGTAGAAACTGCAGAGGACGCTTTTAAATATATTTTTGAAGACGAAATAAAATTTGTTGATTAAAAAATTATGCTGCCGAAAAATCGGCAGTTTTTTTATTGCTAATTCGTGATGAAAAATTAGCGGCAGTTGGAAAAGTAAAAAAGAGACTTATTCAACATGCTCTAAAAATAAAAAAAAATTTAATTTATCAAAAAAAAATTACGTATAAAATAAAAAGAACCATTTAATAATCAGAAGTAAACTTAAACAAGCCTAAAAATTGACAATATAAATCTGCTAAGCTACAATGTATTTGTAAAAATTTATTTTGCAGTATTTATTGTTAAATTTAAGCATACTATGTGCGGCGAGGTGATGTAAAATGTTTAAGAAATTATTTAGTTATTTAAGACAAAAAGGACAAACGCTGGCTTTCTTCGCAATAAGCGCGCCTGTTATGTTTTTGTTTACAGGAGTAGTAGCTGATTTCGGTTGGCTTTATTTTAATCAATCGCGCTTACAAAATGCAGCCGATGCAGCGGTAGTTGCCGGCGCACAACAATTAGTATTTGATGAGCAAAATTTATCTGACTACAGTTTTACAAAATTGGTATCCAATACTGATGAAGGATTAGCACGATTGGTAGATGAAAATGTCATTTCAAGAAGAGACACTTCAGACGGCGATAAAGTTGCCGTAGATTGGATAAAATACAATCTCGATAATGGTACGGGAACATTAAAAGTTGTTGATATAAGCCCTCCTGCCGGAAGTGACGGCTCAAATGATACAACTCCGCCTGAGTGGAATACCGTAAAATTTAAACATATGCTTTACGGCAGCGACGAAAGAGACTATAAAACGCTTTACTACGTAATTTCAGTTTCAGAAGGTTTAAATCATATTTTTGAGGATATTTTTAAACATTTCGATTTTATACCAAAATTGCAGGCAAAGGCTTTTTCAGTTGTCAAAATTTCGCATTACAGAGTAGTTGATTCTGCTGATCCTTTGCATGGTCCTTCATTGTATCAGCAAATGAAAGAATTGCGGAGTACCGAAAACTATGCTACATGGGATCATATTAAACATGAATACGATGTTCTTCCAAAAAGTCAACGTCCTGTACAATACCAAAATACTGCTACAGATAATATTGCAAGAGCACGTTCCATACAAGCCAAAGGAAATGAATATGTAGCCGGTAATTTTTATAGAACCGAAACTTTAACATTACACGGTTATTCAAAAGCTACAAATGGTTGGGGTAAGCCAAACAATAATGTTGCTGAAATGAATCAGTTACTTCTTGATAACTTATTTGTTGACTTTAAAATTGATATAAAAGGGTACAAGTTTAATAAAGATGAAGATTTGGGCGGTGAAACCAAATTAAGTGGCGGAAACAATACCGAATACAATTTGAATCCCTCTAATTCACAAGTTAGCGGTTCCATTTTGAATTACAGAATCCACGATTTAATTAACATTGGAAGATGGTATAAAACCGGAGTAAATCTTGATAATACAGAAGATGGTTATTATACTTATGAATATAAAGTTCGTGATGAAGAATTTTTAAAGAAACAAGGATACAAAGCGGATGATGCCAAAAAGAAGGCAAAAGAACCGCCGGATCCACTTTATATTTACATTGAAAG
Organism: uncultured Selenomonadaceae bacterium; assembly: GCA_905234045.1. Taxonomy (GTDB): domain Bacteria; phylum Bacillota; class Negativicutes; order Selenomonadales; family Selenomonadaceae; genus Quinella. The sequence continues at coordinate 5,233 of CAJOGS010000030.1, forward strand.
TGAAAATTTTTACTCTCATGAATATCAAAACAACAACACCGGTTTTAATACTGTTCGTCAGATTGTAATTAACTTAAATGCTTCCAACAATAATGAAAATAAAGATCGTCCGATGTTTTTCTTCTATGACGGACCTGAAAAAATCAACAGTGACAATAACAAAATCACTTGGTATGAAACATGGCGCGAATCGTGGAAATATGAAGACAAATACAAAGATAATGCAAGAAATTCGTTACCTGTTATAATAAATTTCTTTGAAGATTTCAGAGGCGTTTTCTTCTTCCCAAACAGCCCGGTTGTAATAAACGGCAACGGTAAAAAATTTGAAGGTTTCATTGTAGCACAAAAATATTTGAGACTTAAGGAATATTCGGATTTTCCAACAATGGCTGAAGTCGGAACGGAATCTACAGAAAGAGGTTGCGCCGTTTATAAAGACAGCGCAGGTAATGTACTCTATCATAAAAACGCCAAAGGCGGTAAACGCTATGTACAAATAGTTACTCCTATGAATACCGACGGCACACCAAAGAAAGATGCCGATAACAATAATTTGATACAATATCGAAATGTAATTTATGCACAAGGTGACTTTTTGACAAGCGATAAAGATCCTGTAACTGAAGTAATAACTACAGATGATAATATTTATAAAGATCCTGACGGAAATTTTGTCAAATTAACTTCAGATATTACTGTACTTTATACTTATACTTTGGTAGATCAAGAAAAATCTAATCTGCTTTCGACTTATACCGGAACCAATGCCAGAGAAAAAGAATATGTGAAAGTTGCCCCAATGTATGTTGATCAATATGGAAATGTTCAGTATATGTCTTTATCCTCAACAGGTGTTACATACGATGACCGCCCGACTCCGCTTGATGAGAACTGGCATAAAGATGAAGAAAGCGCAGTTTACGAAGTAATTTATAATCCGCAAACATTTAAACTGGATTCAGTTAAATACAATGGATACAACAAAGTTGTATTGGTTGACTATACAACGCTGAATAACTCCGATAAAGGTATTAACGACGTATTCTATACAACTGTTCGTTCCGACTGGATCGACTAATTTAAAATTGTCAGCAACCAAAAACGCGCCGAAGTTTTACGGCGTGTTTTTTTATTTCAATTACAAATTTTCAAAAAATTTTTTAATTTTCAGTCGAAATTCATTTAAACTACTTGCCATTTCTTCGCCGCTGTATTAAAATTTCTCTCAGTGATTTACTTGTTTTTGTCAGAATCAGTCGGCTAAAGTTGACTGTAAATATAAAAATTAATTCTAAGGAGTGTGTTATTGTTATGAAGAAAATTATCCTGCTCTGTGCTGGCGGTATGTCAACAGGTATGCTCGTCAAAAAAATGCAAGAAGCGGCGGCGGCTGAAGGTCTCCAATGCACAATCGAAGCATTTTCACATGCTGAAGCCAAAGAAAAAGCTGCTGATGCAGATTGTATCCTTCTCGGACCGCAGATTCGTTTTGCAAAAGATAAAATCGTTGCGGCTTGCCCGGGCGTTCCGATTGATGCCATTGACATGAAAATTTATGGTCGTATGGACGGCAAAGGCGCAATCGATGTTGCCAAAAAATTAATGGGCATTTAATTTACAGAAGGTCGGAAAATAGTTTCAATTTGGAGGCTTAAAAATGGAAGGTTTAGAACTCACTGCATTTGAAATTATTTCGGCAGTCGGTACAGCCCGCAGTTGCTATATTGAATCGATACAGAAAGCTAAAGAAGGCAAATTCGACGAAGCGGAACAACTTATTAAAGAGGGCGACGAAATGTTCGTTCAGGGACATCACGCTCACGCCGGACTCCTTCAAATCGAGGCGGAAAACGGACAGGGCAGCGCAGTTTCTTTGATTATCCTTCACGCGGAAGATCAGCTTATGAGCGCGGAAGGTTTCAAGACTATTGCACTTGAATTTATTGAATTATATAAGAGACTTATACCACTTGAAAAATAAAGTTCGATAATTTTTAAACTAAAAGCAGGCAGTAAAATTAATTACTGCTTGCTTTTTTAGTTTTTTGAAATTTAAATGACGGTTAAAAAGTTTTTAATGGAACTTAAAGAAATATTATAGCTTGTGGAATAAGTCTGTTTTTAAATAAAAATATTTTATATCTTGAACGAACTTTTTCTTTGTCTTGTCAAAGAAAAGTAAAGCAAATGCTCGTACTCCTTGCCTTTGCAAGAAAGACGCTTTTTGCGGTGCTGTTTTTTCGCTATCATCGCATAATAAATATTTTTAAATTTTTGTTGTCAGTTAAATTTATAGATACTTTAGTTTTATTTTTATTTCGACGATAAATTTTAAAACTAAAAAATTTGAGGTATGAAAATGAAAAATGTTACGGCTATTTTGAAAAGTATCAACGAGAAAAAAATTTCCACAAGAGAAAAGCAAAAATATATTCCTTCGGCATTTTTGCGGACGGTTCACAATACCGAAGAAGATTTTAAAAATACTGCGCGACTTTTTGACACCGCGCAACAAAATTTGTTTGATGTTGAGTTTAACGACAAAATTTTCAGTTCAAAGTTGCTGATAATAGCCGCAGTGTCGATGAATAACTCAGAGGCAAATTTTGACGAAGTGTCAGAACATATGAAACAAATTGCAAGTGAAACCGAATTGCGCGGTTGCGGCAAAAAATTTTTTGAAAATTTTGGGCTTGAGGATTCTCCCGCCCGCGTCTAAAACTTGTTTTTTTTAATTAATTATGATATGATTCGCCTTGTATTGCATAATGGTATAAACGGGAGGTCATATTTTGACGATGAAAACTAACGTAAAAAAAATAGACAACTATCAAAGCGAAATTACGGTTGAATATGAAGCCGCCGAATTGGAAAAATCTAAAAAACGCGCTTGCAAACAACTTGCCGAACATGTAAATATTCCGGGTTTTCGTAAAGGCAAAGTTCCGCCGATTCAAATTCTGGAGCAACATTTGGGCAAAGGCGCAATTTTGGACGAAGCGGCAGAAATTCTTATCCAAAAAGCCGCAAAAGATATTGTTGATGATTTAAAAATAATTCCCGTAACACAAATGCGCCGCAATGTTATCACCTGCGAAGACGGCAAAGACTTTGTTTTCACGTTGACTTTTACAAATTATCCTGAAGTTAAACTTGGCGAATACAAAGGCTTGAAAGTCGAAAAAGTTGTTGACACTGTTACAGATGAAGATGTTGATAAACAAGTTGAAAATATGCGCGAACACCATGCAAATATGGTTGACGCACCGGACGCCACAGTTGCAAACGGCGATTTTATCACTCTTGATTTTGTCGGCACTGTTGACGGCAAAAAATTTGAAGGCGGCGAAAGTAAAGATTATCCGCTTGAAATTGGCTCACATAGATTTATTGATAACTTTGAAGAACAACTTGTCGGCTTGAAAATCGGAGACGAAAAAGACGTAAAAGTTACTTTCCCCGAAAATTATCAAGTGAAAGATTTAGCCGACAAGCCTGCAGTTTTTCATTGTAAAGTTAATTCAATCAAACATAAAGAATTGCCGGAACTCAACGACGAATTTGCAAAGAAAGTCAGCAAATTTGCAACGCTTGCAGAATTTAAAGCAGACATTAAAAAGAATATGGAAGCAAATGCAGAACGCCGCGCAGTCGAAAAACAACAACAAGCCGTTATTGAAAAGGCTGTCGAAAATATGACTGTAGATGTGCCGCCTGTTATGATTGAAGACAGAATTACTCAAATGATTGAGGAACTTTCACTTCAGTTGCAAAGTCAAGGAATGAAACTTGAACAATATATGTCATTCTCCGGCATGACTTTGGACGCAATGCGCGAACAATACAAAGAATCTGCAAAGCAAAATGTTTTGACTGATATTTTGTTGGACGAAATTGCAAAAGTTGAAAATATTGACGTTGATAACAATGAATTAAATTATGAATTGGCAGTTATGGCGCAAATGTACCGCACCACGCCTAAACAAATTTATAAAATTCTGCAAGAAAATCACAGACTTTCAGGAATTGCAACTCAAGTACTTCGCCGCAAGGTTATGAGATTCATTATTGACAATATGGCGAAAGACGAAACTGCAAAAGTTGAAGAAAAAGTTGAAAAAACTGCAGAAAAAAAATCTGACGAAGTAAAAGAAACTAAAACTGCCGAAAAAGCAGAAGTTAAAGAAGATAAAAAATCCAAATAATTTACTGTTAAACTGAATAAAAATTTTTTGAAGGGCGGTTGGGATAATTATATCTCAATCGCAATTCTTATAATTTCGAGGTGAAAATTTTATGTCTTACTACGTGCCAATGGTTATAGAAAAAACCGGCTACGGCGAACGCGCTTATGATATTTATTCGCGCTTGTTGAAAGACAGAATTGTTTTTTTGGGCGGTCCAATAAATGACGATGTTGCAAATTCTGTAGTTGCACAGTTACTTTTTCTTGAATCAGAAGATCCCGACAAAGATATTCATCTTTATATAAACAGCCCGGGCGGCGTCGTGACTGCAGGTCTTGCGATTTACGATACAATGCAATATATCAAGCCTGATGTTTCCACAATTTGCATTGGACAGGCGGCAAGTATGGGATCACTTTTATTGACTGCCGGCGCAAAAGGTAAACGCTTTGCCTTGCCGCTTGCAAGAATTATGATTCATCAGCCGTTAGGCGGCGCAAGCGGTCAATCTACAGATATTCAAATTCAAGCGAAGGAAATTTTGCGCCTGCGCGAAGTCGGCAATGATATTCTTTGTAAACATACAGGGCAACCGCGTGAAAAAGTTATGGCGGACACTGAACGCGATAATTTTATGACGGCTGAAGATGCGAAAAATTATGGCTTGATTGATGACGTTATAAGCCGTCCGCTTAAACTTGATTTAGACAAAGACGAATAAATTTTTATTTGACTAGGGGCGTATTGGAAAAGTAAACGCCTTGAATTAATGGCGGTTAAACGTCTTTTCTTTTGGTACTTTGCTTTTTTAAAGAAAAGTAAATCTGATAAAAAAATCTTAACCAAAAGAGTTTACCGACAACAGCTAAAAAAAATGCCGCGTATGAGCTCTAAAATCGTCATTAACGCCTTCGCAAGACAGTTTTGGTAGTTTTATACCAAAATGAAATTGAAACGCCTTAAAAACGATTTTAAGCCTTTAACGGCAATTAAACAGATGACAGCAATAAAAAATTTCAAATAATATTGATTAAAATTTTAACAAGCCTTAACCTCAAGGAAGGGAGGTAAATTTTATGGCTAAATCCAGTACTACCAGTTACAGATGTTCATTTTGCGGAAAACCTGACAGCCAAGTAACCAGACTTATTGCCGGAAATAACGGCGTTGCAATTTGCGACGACTGCGTTAAAATCTGCAATGAAATTCTTGAAAACGAAATAAAAGACAAAAATTCTGATATAAGCGAAGAAATTCCCAAACCTAAAAAAATTTATGAGGTACTTGAACAGTATGTAATCGGGCAGGTAGAGGCGAAAAAAATTCTGTCAGTTGCAGTTTATAATCACTACAAACGAATCGGGCAGAAAAAACGCAAAGAAGATGTTGAACTTCAGAAATCCAATATTTTAATGATTGGACCTACAGGCAGCGGCAAAACTCTTTTGGCTCAAACTTTGGCGAAAATTTTAAATGTGCCGCTTGCGATAGTTGACGCCAACGCTTTAACTGAAGCCGGTTATGTCGGCGAAGATGTCGAAGATATTTTATTGGCGTTGATTCAATCTGCAAACGGCGATATTGCTAAGGCTGAACGCGGAATTATCTACATTGATGAAATTGATAAAATTGCCCGCAAACAAAGTTCAACGCGGGATATTTCCGGCGAAGGCGTTCAACAAGCTCTGTTGAAAATTCTTGAAGGTACCAATGTCAATGTTCCTATTCCCAGCGGCGTTCATCAGCAAATGCAGGAAATGGTTTCAATCAATACGAAAAATATTTTGTTCATTTGCGGCGGCGCGTTCAATAATCTTGATAAAGTTATAGAAAAACGCACGAAAGGCAGTAAAATGGGATTCGGCGCGGATATTTCTTCAAAAGACAATAAAGACGTTGGAAAACTTCTAAAAGAAGTTATGCCGGATGATTTACTTCAAGACGGCTTGATTCCTGAATTTGTCGGACGTTTGCCAATAGTCGTTACGCTTAATCCTTTGGACGAAAACGCACTTATTGATATTCTTACAAAGCCGAAAAATGCACTTATCAAACAGTATCAAAAATTAATGGAAATGGATAACGCCAAACTTGTTTTTGAAGATGAGGCTCTGCGTATGATAGCGCGTGAAGCGATTCAAAGAAATACCGGCGCGCGCGGTTTACGTTCCATTCTCGAACGAATTATGCGAAATGTTATGTTTGAAATTCCTTCCCTTGAGGGCGGAACAATTTGCACGATAACCAAAGAAGATGTTCTATTCAATCAGGAACCTACGCTGAAAATTGACAGTAAAATTAAAGCCAAGAAGTAGTGCGGTAGTGTGATAGCTTGTAGCTAGTAGCTAGTAGCGGTTAGCAGATAGCTAACAGCTAACCGCTACCACACTATACCACTGCAAAGAAGGTGAAAAAATGACAAACATAATAGAAGAAAGAAAATTGCCGCTTGTGCCGTTGCGCGGCGTAACCGTTTTTCCAAATATGATAATGCACCTTGATATTGGTCGTACTGCGTCAATTAACGCGCTTGAAGCGGCTATGGTTGCTGACAGAAAAATTTTTCTGGTAACTCAAAAATCTATTGATAACGAGTCGCCGGAACGTGAAGATTTATACGAAGTCGGAACGGTCGCCGAAGTTCGCCAAGTTATTAAAATTCCCGACGGCAATGTCAGAATTTTGATTGAAGGCGTAAACCGCGCCGTTATAAAAGAGTACAACGAAATTAAGGAATATATTCAAGTTGATGTTGAAATTCATGAAGACTTGTGGAATAATTCAATGCAACTTGAAGCATTGGTGCGCGGCGTAGTTCATGAGTTTGAAGAATGGGTAAAACTTTCAAAGCGTATACCTTCAGAAACTTTTGTAGCCGTGACAATTTTGGAAGACATTGGGCGACTTGCAGATTTAATCATCAGCCATTTAAATTTGAAAGTCGAACAAAAACAAGAATTGCTTGAAGCGTTGGACGTAGAAAAGCGGCTTGAAAAACTTTATGAAATTTTGGCGCGTGAACTTGAAGTATTGCAAATGGAACTGCAAATAAATCAACGTGTACGCGGACAAATGGAAAAAATTCAGAAAGATCATTATCTGCGCGAACAGTTGCGGGCGATTCATAAAGAATTGGGCGAAGATGAAGACGTTGCCGAAAATGTTTCAGAATATCGAAAGAAACTTGATGAAGGCGATTATCCCGACGAAATCAAGGAAATTATCAAAAAAGAATTAACGCGAATGGAGCATTTGGGCGCAAGAATCAAGCGTCATTCGCACTTATATTGATTGGCTTTTTGATTTGCCGTGGAGAATTTCAACAGATGATTCGACGGACATAAAAAATGCCGAAAAAATTTTAGACGCCGACCATTACGGCTTGGAAAAAATCAAGGACAGAATTTTAGATTTTTTGGCGGTAAAAGTTTTGACGCAAGACAAGCCCGCGCCTATTTTGTGCCTTGTAGGTCCTCCGGGCGTCGGCAAAACTTCTTTGGCGTCGTCAGTCGCTAAGGCGATGAACAGAAAATTTATTCGTGCCAGTTTAGGCGGTATTCGTGACGAGGCAGAAATCAGAGGACACCGCCGCACTTATGTCGGCGCGTTGCCCGGCAGAATCATTCAAGGCTTGAAAAAAGCCGGCGCAAATAATCCCGTCTTCCTGCTTGATGAAGTTGATAAACTCGGTAAAGACGCTTACAGCGGCGATCCTTCATCTGCGCTGTTGGAAGTTTTGGATCCTGAACAAAATAATTCTTTTACCGACCATTATATCGACGCGCCTTTTGATTTGTCGAAAGTTCTTTGGATTGTAACGGCAAACGATTTAAGCACAATTCCGAAACCTCTGCGCGACAGAATGGAAATTATAACGCTGTCAAGTTACACGGAGCAGGAAAAATTGGAAATTGCAAAGCGTTATCTTGTCAAGAAACAAAAAGAGGCTAACGGCTTGAAAACCGGCGAAGTTGTATTTGGGCGCGGCGTACTGCAGGAAATTATTACCGAATATACACGCGAGGCGGGCGTCCGTGAACTTGAAAGAACAATCGGCAAGGCTTGCCGAAAAGCCGCAAGAAAAATCGTTGAAGGCGAAGAAGGTACAGTTTATGTTACCAAAAAAAATTTGCGCGACTTTTTGGGGCGTCCAAAATTTTTACAGAATAAAGCCGAAAAACAACCGCAAGTAGGCGTTTCAACCGGTATGGCGTGGACTGAAGTCGGCGGCGATATTTTGCCGACTGAGGCTATTGTACTCAAAGGCAAAGGTAAACTTTTACTGACAGGCAAACTCGGCGAAGTTATGCAGGAATCCGCGCAAGCAGGTTTAACATATATTCGCAGTCGAAGTGAAGAAATGCACCTTGATGAAGATTTTTACGAGAAAAATGATATTCATATTCACGTACCCGAAGGCGCAGTACCGAAAGACGGCCCCAGCGCGGGTATTACAATGGCAACTGCAATGTTTTCCGCGCTGACAAAAAAGAAAGTTCGTTCTGATGTCGCAATGACGGGAGAAATAACTTTGCGCGGCAATGTTTTGCCAATCGGCGGCTTGAAGGAAAAAGTTTTGGCGGCGTATCGTGAAGGTATGCACACAATTATTTTGCCGAAAGAAAACGCCAAAGATATTGAGGATATTCCCGAAACTGTCAGAGAAAAATTGGAATTTGTCCCCGTTGAACATATGGACGAAGTTTTAAAAACTGCGTTAATACCATAAAAAAATTTTTTCCCCGCTTTAAT
>CAJOGS010000031.1 GCA_905234045.1 uncultured Selenomonadaceae bacterium
CTAGCCCCTAGCCCCTAGTCTTCGATAATATACGCCTTCAAAATTTCGCCGTAATAGGCAATGTGCGGATCAGCCACGCCTTCAGCGTCTTTCGGGTAAAAGTTTTTGAAACGGTAGGAAATATCTTTGACAGGTTGAACCTGCTCAAAAACAACGCGACATTCAATAGTAAGCGGCAATTCTTGAATCGCCGGCGGACGAATTTCATCAGCGTCAACAATATGCGCGCCCGCCTTCGCCAATTTGTCAACATCACGACCGCTTAAACTGCCGCACATTCCAATAATTTTTGCGGCTTTATCTGCGTATTTATCGCCGTACGGCACGCAAATTGTAAATTCTCCCGTGCGTTCCAAAAGTTCATAAGTAAAGCGACTTTCACGAACATAGGCGGTAAAAATTTTTTTGCCCCATTCAATGCCGAGACTGCCCCAACCAATCGTCATTGCGTTAATACAATCTTCAGCTTCACTTGTCAGCACTGCGCCTTTCGGCAAAACTTTTAAAATTTCGCCCGCGTAGTCGAAAACGTCAATTTCTTTTTTCGTCAAATTAAACACTCCTTTTGTAGATGGTTAGATTGATAGTGCTTAGCTGATAGTAATTAAAAAAGTTGACTAAGCACGAAGTACTAAGATGGCGCACAGGACGTGCGCCTTGCAAATGCGATGAATAAGAGCATTTGCTCGGTGCGTTTTTTTCGAGGACGAAAAAACAGCACCCGCTCTTTCTTTTTGGTACTTTTTCTTTGAGCGAGCAAAGAAAAAGTACGTTAAATAAGAAAATAAATTTTAAAAACAGAATTATTCAATACGACCTAACCGCTAATTTGAAAAAGTTCGTTCAAAATATGAAAAATCTTAGTCAAGAAAAATTTTAAAAATTATTCAACACGCTAACCTAAAAATCAAATAAACTCGTCTGATTACTTTCAGACATACCTTTCAAACAGCCGTGCTCCTGCAGTACGGCTATATTTGTCTTGTTGATACCTGCGCGAACGCGCAAATCTTCAATCGAGGAAAATTTACCTTCCTGCCGAGCCTTGACAATATTTTTTGCGGCAATTTCGCCCAATCCCGCCAAAGATTGTAACGGCGGCAACAGCGAATTTTTCAGCATTATAAATTTTTCCGCGTCAGATTTATACAAGTCAACTTTTTCAAATGTAAAGCCGCGCAAAATCATTTCATACGCCAACTGCATTACTGCCAAAGTTCCTTCCTCAAGCAGTTCAAGTTTTCTTTCGCCTGAAAGTTTTGTAAGTTCGTCAATTCTGTCCTTGATATGATTTTTGCCCTTGCTGATTTCCTGCGCGTCAAATTCATCTGCACGAATCGAAAAATACGCGCAATAATAAGCCAATGGATAATGTACCTTGCAATAGGCAATTCTGTAAGCCATCATAACATAGGCTGTGGCGTGAGCACGCGGGAACAAATATTTAATCTTCTGGCAAGATTCAATGTACCAATCCGGCACGTTATGCGCCTTCAAATCTTCGACATTTTCGGCGGCAATACCTTTACCCTTGCGGACATTTTCCATAATCTTAAAACTTTTCAGCGCGTCAACGTCATGATGAATCAAGTACATCATAATATCATCACGCGCAGAAATTGCATCTTTCAAAGTGCAAATTCTTTTTCTGATTAAATCCTGCGCGTTGCCTAACCAAACGTCGGTACCGTGCGAAAAGCCGGAAATTCTGACTAAATCGCTGAAACAATTTGGTTGCGTGTCGTCAATCATCTGCCGAGTAAACGCCGTGCGAAATTCAGGAATACCGAAAGTTCCCGAATTTGTGCCAATTTGATTAGGCTTTAAATTAATTGCGTCAGTCGAATTAAAAATACTTAGCGTCGCTTTATCGTCCAGCGGAATTGTCAACGGGTCAATGTGCGTCAATTTTTCCAGCATTTTTATAACCGTCGGGTCATCGTGTCCGAGAATATCCAATTTAACCAATCTTGAGCTGATTGAATGATAATCAAAATGCGTGGTGATAGTCTCGGCAGATTTTTTACCTGCAGGGTGCTGAATCGGCGTAAAAAAGTGAATATCCATATCACGCGGCACAACCATAATTCCGGCGGGGTGTTGTCCCGAAGTACTTTTAACGCCCATGCAACCTTTCGCAAGTTTTGCGATAAATGAGCCGTGCTTTTTCTGATTCATTTCGGTAAAATATTTTTTGACGTAGCCGAACGCGGTTTTTTCTGCAACTGTACTGATACTTCCTGCGCGATAAACATTGTGCCGACCAAATAAAATTTCGGTGTATTTATGCGCGTTGGCTTGATATTCGCCGGAAAAATTCAAATCAATATCAGGTACTTTGTCGCCGTCAAATCCCAAGAAAACTGCAAAAGGTATGTCATGCCCGTCCTTCGTCAACGGATAACCGCAGACGGGGCAATTTTTATCTTCCAAATCGTAACCGCAATTAACTGAACCGTCTGTAAAAAATTTGCTGTACTGACACTTAGGACAGCGATAATGCGGCGGCAAGGGATTTACTTCAGTTATATCAGTCATCGTTGCCACGAACGAAGAACCGACTGAACCACGCGAACCGACCAAATAGCCGTCGTCATTGGATTTTTTTACCAATTTTTGAGCGATTAAATACAAACTTGAAAAGCCGTGCGCTATAATCGGTTTCAATTCCTGTTGCAGTCTGTCTTCAACAATTTTCGGCAAATTTTCGCCGTACATTCGCCGCGCCTTTGTATACGCCATTTCTTGAATTTCTTCATCTGCGCCGGGAATTGCGGGCGAATATAAATCATCTGGAATAGGTTTTAAAATTTCGACAGATTCGGCAATTTTGTTTGGATTCGTGACAACTGCCGCGTAGGCTAAATCTTTGTCGAGGTATTCAAATTCAGCCAACATTTCATCAGTAGTGCGAAGATAAAGCGGCGGTTGCTTGTCGGCGTCGTCGAAGCCTTTACCCTTCATCATAATTGCGCGGTAAATCCAATCTTCTTTGTTTAAAAAATGCGCGTCGCAAGTTGCAACCAGCGGCTTATTTAATTTTTGTGCAAGCGCGGCAACTTTTTTGTTAATCTCAATTAAATCTTCGTCAGTTTGAATGTTTGGAAAATCTTTACTGCGTTTCAAAAAATCATTGTTATGGAACGGCTGAATTTCCAAATAATCATAAAAATTTGCAATTTCCTCAATTTCGGTTTCAGTTTTGCCTTCGACAATGGCGCGGATTAATTCGCCCGCCTCACAAGCCGAGCCGATTATTAAACCTTCGCGGAAATTTTTCAGCAAATTTTTTGGAATGCGCGGCGTATGTTTCATATATTTTAACTGACTGATTGAAACAAGGCGGTACAAATTATCCAGACCAATTTTATTTTTTGCAATCAAAATTATATGATTTGCAAATTTCTGTTCGGGATCGTTTACAACGTAACCTTCCATGCCGTAGATAATTTTAATTGGCGTGCCCGCCTTTGCCAACTTATTGGCGGTATCAGCCGCTTCAGGGAAGGCTTGAATAACGCCGTGATCGGTTATCGCCACTGACGACCAGCCCCAACTTGCCGCAGTTTTAATCAAAGTTGACGGCGAAATTACGGCGTCCATTTGGCTCATCGTTGTATGAACGTGTAACTCCGTGCGTTTAACTTCGGCGGTGTCCATTCGCCCCGATTCTTTTTCAAGCGGCTCAACTTTTTCAAACATAAAAACATTTTCTTTAAGATAATCATCAGTTTTGACGACGCCGCGCACTTTAACAATCATACCGCTTTTTAAAGTGTCAACGAGTTCAACGGCTTTATCTTTTGCGCTGTTGGTGAAAAATTTTTTGCAAACAATGCCGTCGGTATCATCTGCAACGCTGAAAGTTACGGCGCAAGAACCTTTTTGAAATTCGCGCAGGGCTACGCCGTTTTGTTCGTCGCCAATTTCGCCGACTATAATAATTTTATCTTCGCCGACTTGCAATTTTTCAATTTTTGTAATTTCGCCGTTAATTTTTTGCGCCAAAATTTTTTCGCCTGAAGAGGATTTAACGCCGCTAAATTTTTTATCGCCGTTAGTTTTGGGCGATTCAGATTTTTTGACGGGCGGCGGAGGAGGTTCAATAAATTTAAAAGCAATTTCGGCAGTAACGTTATATTTTTCAGCTAAAAATTTTTCGGTGCGGCGGAAAATTTCTTCATCAAAATTCTCGGTTGAAGTCAGAGAAATTTCCCATTTGCGAATTTCGGGAGTAACGATAACTGCATTGAGGTTACAATTTTGCAGTTCGTTACTTTCGCAGATTTTGCAAAGAATATTTTGAACTTTTGGCAAGAGTTTATATTTGTCCAATAAAAAGCCTCCTTTCGTTGTAGTGGCTGTGGAATTTTGAAATTTTTTTGTGAATTTTATTTTTTGCTGATGAAATTTTTTAATATTTGCAGAGATTTTTTTTATTTAAATTTGCTTTTATTGGCTAAATATTTTTTTATATATTGAACGTACTTTCTTTTTGCATTGCGAAAAAGAAAGTACCAAAGAAAACGCTAGCCGCGCATACTGCGGTCGCGTCCGGCGACCTGCGCGCGGCGGCCGTGTGAGCGCGCGTCCTTGCGCGCACCTACTTTACTGTTCTCAATCTACTTTTTTTAGTTCGCTACTCAACTACCAAACTATCAAACTACAACACTATCACACTACCGAACTACAACACTATCACACTACCGAACTATCACACTACACCACTACCGCACTAACTGCCAACCCTGAACATATGGGAAAAAGTCGGCGAATACAACAGCGATTTTTCGTAATTTTTATTTAAGCAGTTGCCGACGATAATTAAAGCCGTGCGGTCGATTTTTTCGGCTTTAACTTGCGCGGCGATATTTTCCAAAGTACCGCGCAAAATTTTTTCATCTTGCCACGACGCCTTTTTCACAACTGCAACCGGTGTATCTTTAGTTAAGCCCGCCGCCAATAAATCCTCCACAACATTTTCAATGAGACTGATTGAAAGAAAAATGCAAAGCGTAGTTTCATGCGCGGCAAGATTTTTTAAAGATTCTTTGGCGGGTACAGGCGTTTTACCGCCTGCGCGAGTGATTATAACAGTTTGAGTAACGCCGGGCAAAGTGTATTCTTGCTTTAAAGCAGCAGCCGCCGCCAAAAATGAACTGACGCCCGGTACAATTTCAACCTCAATATTTTTTGCGTCAAGCGCGTCAATTTGTTCTTGAATTGCGCCGTAAATCGAAGGGTCGCCCGTGTGCAATCTGACAACATTTTTACCTGCGGCATCGGCAGTCTCAATGACATTTAAAACTTCTTCAAGCGTCATTGTTGCAGAGTTAAAAATTTCGGCGTCCTCCCTGCAATTTTTCAAAAGTTCAGGATTAACCAGCGAACCGGCATAAATTACAACGTCGGCTTCGCGCAGAAGTCTTTGTCCTTTTACGGTAATTAATTCGGGATCGCCCGCGCCCGCTCCTACTATATAAACCATTTCAATTTCTCCTTTCAGTCAAAATTAGATGTTCAGATTGTTAGATGGTCAGTTGTTAGTGAAATACTACCTACTACCTACTAACCGCTATTTTCTGACGACATAAACAACCGAAGTATCAATCAAGCCGTTTTCAGCCATTAAATCTTTGCCGAAAAAATTTTTATCGTACTGAGCAAATTTTAAGCCGACAGATTCAAGCCGCTGTAAAAACGCCGCCTTAGTGTAGGCGCGGACATGATCATCTTGAGCAAAACGCCGCCAACGTTCCGCAATGTCAGTACAATTCGGGTCTTCGTCAATTTCGGCTTGATTCAAATTAAGCGGAACAATCAAAATTCCGCAACCTTTCGCAGATAAAATGCGCTTGAGTTCCTGCATTGCTTTTATATCGTTCGGCACATGCTCCAAAACGTGCGAACAAATAAAAAAATCTATGCTGCCGTCAGCAATTTCTTTCATGTCGCAAATATCCAGCTTGTAATCCGCCTCCGGCATAAATAAATCAGCCGTTTTGTAATTTGCAAGCGGGAAATTTTTCTTGACAAAATCTGTAATGCATTTGCGCGGCGCAATATCAAGAATATTAATTTTTTTGTCAGTCGGCAAAATTTTTTTCATGACAAGTGCAAAAGCGCGTTCTCTGTCGGCACTGCCGCAAATTGGACAACTATATTCGCTAAGATTCAACATTTCGTATCTGAAATTGAACTTGACGCCATTTTTTTTCAAAAGGTCAACATAACCTTCAAGCGGCGAATAATTTTTAATTTCATTGCCGCAACACGCGCAAATTTTTTTGTCAGTTTTGCGCTCAAGATTATATTTGGTAAGCGGCTCAAATTTCATCGGACAATTTAAATTTTTATACCGCGCTGAGGCATATTCAAACGAATTTAAAATTGAATCCCACGCTACAAAATCTTCATCGGCGTTCATAAAATTTTTTATATTTAAAGTTGGTTCAGTCAACCCGCCAAATTTTATTTGCCCGTCAGGATACAAATCTAAAGAAATATTTTTGTCAGTCAATTTCAAAGTCGGTGAAAAATCTTCTTCAAGGGATAATTCATTTTTACCGACGGCGCGGCGAAATTCATTGCGTTTATTGTGTTCGTCAACTATTGAACGATTTTTAGCCAATTCCAAAATTTTGGCGTATTTTTCTTTAAGAATTTCAATCGGCGTTGCCTCAACTTCCTGCCGAATAATTTCAAAATTTTTGTCAGGTAACTGCGATTTGAAATAAATTAAAAATTTATCTGCAAAGACGCGCTCCAATTCCATTAAAGTTTTCAACGCGGGGCAATTATTTTCAGGATTTGAAAAATATTCGTCGAAGAAAAATTTTGCAAATTGCGCGTGTAAATTCAACGCAAGCTCCACGAAATTTTCAACGTCAAAATAATTTTCCTTGCCGATAAACATTGACAAAGTAGGAGCAAAATAAATTTTATTTTCAAGTTCAAGTTTTGAAATGTAACTTTTAATGTTGTCAGGAATTGAATCGTAAATTTTTCGCGCAGATTTGCCGCCTTCGTCCAAAGAATTTTGAGCCAAAATATCGGCGTTGGAGAAATTTATAGAAATATTCACGTTAAAAATATTTTCGCACGCCAATTTTTGAAAATTTTCGTTAAATTCAACGCCGTTTGATTCAATCGCCACAGTTAATTTTGGAAAATTTTCGCTGATGAATTTCAAATATTTGTAGCGTTCTTTTTCATCGCCGCCGCTTATTAAAAGCACGTCGATTTTATCGTAAAGCGGCTTGCAAATTTCGTAAAGCCAATTTTCGTCCATAGAATCGCCGCTGTTGTCGGTGAGTCTTATTTTCAAAATTCCGCCGTTAAATTCGTTCCTACATTCGGGGTAACGTGTCAAAATTGCGGGCATTATGGCGAAAATTTCTTCACGGTAACGCCCTTCTTTGACGCCGTACATTTCAAAATGCAAAAGAGGATTCATATCAGCCGCCGCAACGTCGGGATATTTCCTTAAATAGTCGAAAAAAAAGCGGAGGGATTTTTTCCCTCACGCCAGCCAATATTTAAATAATGTTCCGCCGCGTCCAGATATTCGCCGAAACCGTAACTTCGGCAATACCATTTTGAATCCAAAAGCAAAGATTTTTTTATAAAATTTTTCTGCTCCATTTCATTTACTCCCCGAAATTTCTTCAAATTTCGTAATTTCCATATCGTTATGCCAATGAACATAGCCGCCCGGCATTGAAGTATATTTTGTCGGACTGTAAACAGTGAATTGAAGGGCGCACGGTACATAATCGCAAGAATCGGGAGCCTCCAAAGTAGATTCAATCGGTACTGACATTGAACAGGCGAAATTATAACGTTCCTGCTTCAATTCCATTTTGAATTTCCAGTCTACAACATAAGTTTCGCCTTTTTTGGCGTCAAAAATCGCCTTGTCGTCGCTGAATCTTGAATCGGTATAAATTAAATCCATGCCGTTTAAATTGCGAATGTGATAGCCAATCAAAAGCGCGGGCGTGTCTTCGTGAAATTTTATAATCATTCTTAAAACAACTTCTTGACCGAAATTAACTTCGTTGATAAGTTTACCTTCCAAGTCTAAAAGTTGTATGTTTTCAAAATTGGCGCGTCCGCTTTGAAAGCGGTTATACGTGGCATTTTTTTCAAATATTTCTTGATTTAATTTTAAATTTTCGGCGGAAATCGGCAAATTAATTTTAGTGTCTGAAGAATTTTTACTAAGCAATCGAATTTCTTTAACTATTTTGTCGGCTTCAGAATTTTCTTCAACAGTGGATTCGTGGCGCAAATTGAGAATAGATTTTTGATAAGCCTCTATAACTTCATCGGCGGGAGCGTCCATAATTTTTTGCCCTGTGTCAATCCAAAAGGCGCGTTGACACAGATTTTTTACTGCAAACATATCATGACTTACAAAAATAACGGTTACGCCGCCGCTAATCATACTTCGCATTTTGTCGATACATTTACTTTGAAAGAAGGCATCGCCGACGCTTAAAGCCTCGTCAACAATCAAAATATCAGGTTCAACAAAGGCATTTACCGCAAATGCAAGCCGTGCGAACATTCCCGAAGAGTAAGTTTTTACCGGCTGATTGATAAAATCGCCAATATCTGCAAAAGAAATTATATCGTCAATTTTTTCGTCCATCTGTTCGCGGCTGTAGCCCATTAAAAGCCCGTTCATATAAATATTTTCAACGCCCGTCATTTCGGGATTAAAACCTGCGCCCAATTCCAAAAGTGATGCAATTTTTCCCTTAACTTCCAAAGTGCCGCTTGAAGGCGTCAAAACGCCCGTAATAATTTTTAGCAGTGTGGATTTACCCGCGCCGTTTTTGCCGACAAGTGCAACATTTTCGCCGCGTCTGATTTCAAATGACACGTCGCGCAGGGCATAAAAATCTTTGCCGTAATGTTTGTTGAAAAGCGCGTCCTTGATTCTGTCAATATTTTTTTCGTAGATTTTATAAACCTTAGATAAATTTTCAACTTTAATAATAACGTCGTTCATAAAATCCACCTCATAAAACGTCGGCAAAGTGCGGACGAAGTTTTTTAAAGCACACCGCGCCCACGAACATTATAACCAAAGTTACCGCCCAATATTGAGCCGCCGCGTCCAAATGTTCCCAAAACCATTCGTGATAGATAAAACTTTGTCTGTAACCTTCAACGAAATAGTAGGCGGGATTTAATTTCAAAATCGGCGCGTATTGTTCGGGAATTATTTTCAAACTCCAAAAAATAGGCGTCGTCCAAAATCCAATTTGTACAAGCATTGTTACAAGTTGCCGTACGTCTCGCAAAAAAACTGTCAGCGCACTTGTCAGCCATGAAATTCCCAAAGCAAGGCACATCATGGCGAAGAAATAGTAAAAAATTTGCAGGTTGTAAATTGAAATTGAATAGCCGTAAACTGCGAACATTGCGAAAAGTACCGCCACGAAAAAAATATGTACGACCAACGCCGACGCAATTTTTACTATCGGCAAAAGTTCCACGCGAAAAACTATTTTTTTGACTAGGAAACTGTTTTCAATGATTGAATTTGCCGCACTTTGAATACTTTCGCTGAAGAAAAACCACGGGAACATTCCGCAAACTAACCATAAAATGAACGGGAAATTATCAACCGGCATAGATTTAAAACCGACTTCAAAGACAAACCAAAAAATTAATACCGTGACTGTCGGTTGAATGAACGCCCATAAAATTCCCAAATAAGAATCAAGATAACGTTGGCGAAAATCGCGCTTTGTCATTTGCCAAAGTAATTTTCTGTTATGGATTATTTCAAAAACTAGTCCAAACAGAGCCTTGAAATATCTCAATTAAATTTGTTCACTCCTTTTGTAGTGTGATAGTGGGGTAGTAGGATAGTGGGATAGTACTAAAACCTAAAACCTAATACCTAACCACTAGCCCCTATCCCTAGGGCGTGGTGAAAAAATCAATTTTTACTGATGAATTTTATTTGCTGATATTTTTTTTATTTTTAAATGTACTTTCTTTTTTCCGAAGCAAAAGTAGTTGGATAGTTGGTTAGTTGGATAGTGCGATAGCAATTTACTACCACACTAACACACTATACCACTATACCACTATCGAACTACCACACTAAAAACCGTCCGCACTTTGCGGATTTAAAAAAAATTTGTGGATTTTGCTTTTATTCAACACGCCCTAACTATCGAACTATCCAACTACACCACTATCACACTACCCCACTATAATTGTTTTCAATTTCCCAACGGCTCAAATCAGCACTGCGCCTTTTTGAAATTTTGCCGGGTACGCCTTCAACAAAACTGTCATCAGCAGGATTTTCTTTATTTGCACTGCCTTGAGAAATTATAACGCGGTTGCCGAGTTTAGTTTTTGGCGCAGTAACTGCATGCATACAAAAAAAACATTCTTCGCCTGTTTGAGTACCGCCGCCCAAAATCGAATAAGGAGCCATTTCAGAAAAATTGCCTAAAATTGTATCGTGACCGGCTAAAGCATGAGCGTTAATCAAGCAGAAATCGCCAATTTTTGCATCTGCGCCGACATAAGCGCAGGGAAAAATAATCACGCCGCGCCCAATTTTGGCACTGCGAAAAACCTGCGCCGTCGGGTGAATCAAATTTATAAATTCGCCGCCGCGTTCCAAAATACTTTCGGCAATTTTGCGGCGTCCTGCAACATCGCCAATCGCTAAAATAAATCTGTCGTTCGGCTGGACTTTATAATCTTTTATCGTACCCAAAAGCGGCGGGTAATTTTCAAAGCCGTCCAAAACGTCAAGCACATCTGACAGAAAACCTTTGACGCGGTAATTTGAATCATTGCCGAAAGTGTCTTCAACAACTTCAAAAGTTTCGCGCCCCATTCCGCCCGCGCCCAAAATTACTATCTCGTACATTTTTTCAACTCCAAAAATTTTTGTGCATTGAACAAGATTTAATTATAAAATGCGGCAGGAAATTTTCAAGCCGCCCCAAACTGTAACCTAAAAATTTTGCAACGTCTCTAAAAAAAGCTCCAAAACATTCTGCGGGATTATTTTTCCAGAGTGTCGCAAGTTTTTGACGCACAAATTTTTTACCGACTTTTTCCGCGCCGCCGAAATTTTTTCTGAGCCAACTTTCTCGGTGATGAAAAACGCCAATATCAAAATATCTGTGAAACTCCTGCGCCGCCGTGTAATTGTGCGAATGGTAAACCTGCGCGACGGCGTTATAATAAGTTTTGTAACCCGCCATTAACATTTTCGCCGCAACGTACATATCTTCACACAAAATAACATCGGCAGGAAAGCCGCCAATTTTTTGAAGAGTTTCGACGCGGTACGCCGCAAAAGAATTTGACGCCATTGTAACTTTCATACCGAAAATATTTTTGCTGTCGAAAGTGCGGAGTTGACTCTCGGCAGGATAGTTAAATTCACGCAGAATTTTAGCCTCAAGTGTGGCGTTTTCGTGCGGAAGTTGCCGCCCGTAACTTAAACCGACGCTTGAATCTGTTTCAAAAATTTTTACAAGATTTTCAAGCGTCTTTTCATCATGCAAAAAAATATCTTGCGTCATAAAAATTACCACGTCGAGCGGCAACATTTTTTCCATTGCAAGTTGCCGCGTCGCTCCGTGATTAAAATTTTTTCGCTGTACCGACAAAACTTCAAAGCCGAATTTTTTTGCAAGTTCCGGCGTGCCGTCATTTGATTCTGAATCGACTATTAATTTTCTCGGTTGCAGAGTTTGTGAATTTATTTGCTCAAGCAATTTTTCAAAATTTCTGCCCGCGTTCAAAGTCGGAATGATTAAACCGTAATTCAATTTTTTAACGCCTTTGCCGCAATATCTTTTCTGTAGTGCATATCTTCAAATTTAATGGCGTCAACGCACTTGTAAACTTTTTCAATCGCCGTCTGAATATTTTCGGCAACTGCCGTAACGCCCAAAACGCGCCCGCCGCTTGTTAAAATTTTGCCGTCAACTTCAGTTGTTCCCGCGTGGAAAATAATTGCGCCCAAATTTTTAGCCGCGTCAAGTCCTTCAATCGGCAGATTTTTTTTGTACGCCTTTGGATAACCGCCGCTTGCCATAACTACGCAGACCGCGCTTTTATCGCTCCAATTAATTTTTTTGTCAGCCAAATTGCCGCTCGCGCAGGCGTCCATTATTTCAACCAGATCACTTTCAAGCAAAGGCAAAACTGCTTGAGTTTCAGGATCGCCGAAACGTGCATTAAATTCTACAACTTTTGGCACGCCGTCAACAATCATCAAGCCGGCGTACAGGCAACCGCGATAAACTATGCCTTCAGAATTTAAAGCGGCGATAATCGGCTTTAAAATGTTCTCCTCTGCAAGTTTCGCAACATCAGCAGTAACGACGGGCGCGGGCGCGTATGCTCCCATTCCGCCGGTATTTACGCCTTCATCGTTATCATTTAAGCGTTTATGATCCTGCGCGGCTGTCATCGGAATAATTGTTTTGCCGTCAGTGAACGCCAAAATTGATGCCTCTTCGCCGTCCATAAATTCTTCGACGACAATTTTACTGCCCGCCGCGCCGAAATTTTTCATTTCGTCAACCGCGTTTAAAGCGTCATCAAGATTCATTGCAACGATAACGCCTTTACCTGCCGCCAAGCCGTCGGCTTTAATGACAATCGGCGCGCCTTCATTGCGAATATAATTTTTTGCGGCGTCGGGATTATCGAAAACTTCAAATTTTGCCGTCGGTATGTTGTACTTCTTCATAATATTTTTGGCGAAAATTTTGGAGCCTTCCAACTGCGCGGCATCTTTTTTGCAACCAAAAGATTTTAGCGCGTCAACCAAGCCGTTTACAAGCGGTGCTTCAGGTCCTACAACAACCAAATTTATATTTTTTTCCTGTGCAAATTTTACAATCGCCGCGTTATCGCTAATCGAAATATTTTTGACACATTCGGCATATTCGGCAATTCCGGGATTTCCGGGCATTGCGTAAAATTTTTCAACAAGCGGACTCTGTGCAATTTTCCACGCCAGCGCGTGTTCTCTGCCGCCGCTGCCTATTAATAAAATATTCACTAAAATTTCTCCTTCGGTGTAGTGGTGTAGTGGGGTAGTGGTATAGTTTGATAGTGGGGTAGTTTGATAGTGGGGTAGTTTGGTAGTTGGATAGCACTGTTTTCTAGTGCGTGTTGGTAAAATTTTTTTATATTAAACTTACTTTTCTTTGCTAGCCCTGCGCGGTTGCGTAGCAAGCGTGCTCTTTAGTTGAAAAGTAACAAAAGAAAGGGCGTTTTTGCGGCGCAAGTGCGGTTGCTTCCGGCAACCTGCGCGCACTTAGTTTTCCGCTCTTAGTCTGATTTTTTAGTTTGTTAATCATCAGCAATTCACTAACCACTAACCACTAACCACTAGCCACTAGCCCCTAGCCCCTATTTCCCTAAATATTCGGCAATAAGTTTATCATAGTCGGCAGTATGTGCGAACGCCTCAGCCGCCAATTTTTTGCGCGTTTCATATGAAACTTCGCCGGTTTCAGCTATCATTTTTGCAATTTCGTCGTATCTGTCGGGATTGGTTACAACAGTGACGAATTTAAAATTTTTCGCCGCCGCACGAATCATGGCAGGACCGCCAATATCAATATTTTCAACCGCGTCTTCAAGTGTGGCGTCGGGTTTTTGAATCGTCATTTTGAACGGGTACAAATTAACTGCAACCAAATCAATCGGCAAAATGCCATTTTCTTTCATTTGTTGAACGTGTTCGGGATTGTCACGTACTGCCAAAATTCCGCCGTGAATTTTCGGATTGAGCGTCTTAACTCTGCCGTTCATAATTTCGGGAAAACCTGTAACATCACTGACATAAGTAACGGGAATACCTGCCGCACGAATCGCCTTCATTGTGCCGCCTGTGCTGATAATTTCAACGCCCGCTTTGCTAAGTTTCTTTGCAAAGTCCACTGCACCGAGTTTGTTTGATACGCTGATTATTGCGCGTTTAATTTTAAGTTCCATTTTAAAACCTCCAAAATTTTATTAAAGTATATTTGAAGTATCGCCGGTCATTGAAATAAATTCCAGCTTTTCAATCGCTTTTATGAATTTCGCAGGAACACCGCCGACAATCGTATATGGCGCAACGTCTTTTGTAACAACCGCGCCCGCCGCTACAACTGCCCAATCGCCAACAGTCACGCCCGATAAAATCGTTACGTTACTGCCAATCCAAACATTGTTACCGATTTTAATAGGCGCGTAGTGATTTTTGCGATTGTTCGCAGGGTTCAAATCGTGATTAATCGTCGCCAAAACTACATTATGTCCGATAAGGCAATTATCGCCGACAGTTATGCCGCCTTGATCCTGAAATTTGCAACCGCTGTTGACGAAAACATTTTTGCCGAAAGTAATATTTTTGCCGAAATCTGCGTTAAACGGCGGAAACATTCTAAAAGTTGAATCAACCTGCTTGCCTGTCAATTTACTCATCAATTCAACCAATTCTTCCGGCTTATGATAAACCGTGTTAATCTCCATGCAAACTTTAATACTTTCCTGACAAATTGAATTGAAAAGTTTTAAAATTTCGGGATCTCTTCGTGAAGGGTGATTTTCATTGCCGAAACATTCAATAACGTCCTTTACTGTCACTCTGCAACCTCCAAAAATTTATTTGCCAACATTATAACAAAAAACAGGCACTCTTGCGAATGCCTTAAAAAAATTTTATGGCGTATTGGTAAAATTTTTTGAAAATTTTTTTATTTCTTAGATTTAATTTTCTTTGCCAAGTATTTTGAATCAATCTGTTTTCAAATAAAAATTTTTTATATTAAACTTACTTTTCTTTGCTAGGACGTGTTGAAAAATTATTTGAATTGCAAAACTACTGATGATTAGCGAAATAATTTGTTCGATGAGAGCGAAAAATTAAGATGCCGCGCAGGACGCGCGGCTCAGGCGGCGTGCGAATGAGCGTGAAGCAAATTAACGCCGCAAAAAGCGTCTTTCTTTTTGGTACTTGCAAATTCGACGAATAGGAGAATTTGCTCTTTGAGCGAGCAAAGAAAAAGTACGTTCAAGATATAAAAAATTTTCATTAAAAACAGATTTATTCAACAGACCCTAGCCCAAAGAAAAGTAAATTTAAAAATATAAAATCTTCAGCAACTAAATTTCATTAAAAAAATAGTTTACCATCACTCACTAGCCAATAATTTTTACGTGGCGTCCTTCGATTTTTAAACGCCCCTCAACAAAAAGTTGAATCGCCTTTGGATAAATTATGTGTTCCTGTTCCAAAATTCTTGCAGATAAAGTTTCTTCTGTGTCGTCGTCTTTGACTTCAACCGCCGCTTGCAAAATTATTGGTCCGCTGTCTGTGCCTTCGTCCACAAAATGAACGGTACAGCCTGAAACTTTAACGCCGTATTCAAGCGCGTCCCTGTGAGCGTGTGCGCCCTTGAATGACGGTAATAACGACGGGTGAATATTCATCAGTCGCCCTGCAAATTGTCTTACAAATTCGGGGCTCAAAATTCTCATAAAGCCCGCCAAAACTACCAAGTCAATTCCTGCAAGATTTTTTAAAAGTTCCGCTTCAAAATCTGCGCGATTGTCAAATAATTTTCTGTCAACGCAAATATTTTTAATTCCCGCAACTTCGGCGCGTTCCAACGCTTTTACATTCGGTTTGTCAGTTATGACGATTGAAATTTCTGCCGAAAGTTCGCCGCGCTGTATTGCATCAATAATTGACTGCAAATCTGTACCGCGTCCCGAACATAAAACCGCTAACTTAGTCATTGAAAAATTCGCCCCTAATCTTGACGCCGCTGCCTTCAACGACGCGCCCAATTTTATAAAATTCTTCGCCGCTGTCTTTCAAATGGCTTGCAAATTCATCTGCAGAATTTTCATCAACAATTAAAATCATACCGACGCCGCAGTTAAACGTTCTGAACATTTCATGCCAATCGACATTGCCCCAACTTTGCAACAATCTGAAAATTTTTGGAACGTTCCAATTAATATTAATTTCAACGCCGCAATTTTCAGCCAACGCACGCGGAATATTATCATAAAAGCCGCCGCCTGTAATATGAACCATTCCATGCAATTTTTCGCCGAATTTTTTAATCAGCGGCAAGCAAGTTGCAGGATATAATCTTGTCGGCGTTAAAATTTCTTCGCCGATTGTTTTTTCAAGTTCGGGAATTTTATCATCAGCTTTAAATTTTTTATGTTCAAAAACAATTTTTCTGACAAGGCTGAAGCCGTTGGAATGTAAACCACTTGACGGCAAGCCTATTAAAACGTCGCCGACTTTTACACGCGCAGGAGTTATTAAATTTTTCTTTTCGACAACGCCGACTGCAAATCCCGCAATATCATATTCGCCATTTGAATAAAAGCCGCTCATTTCGGCAGTTTCGCCGCCGATTAACGCGCAACCCGATTCTTTGCAAGCATTAGCCACGCCCCCTACTATTTCGGCAACTCGCGCAGGTTCCAATTTTCCTACTGCCAAATAATCTAAAAAAAATAACGGCTCCGCGCCCTGTACCAAAATATCATTAACGCACATTGCAACGGCATCTTGTCCAATCGTGTCATGCTTATCAAGCATAAACGCAATTTTTAATTTTGTTCCTACGCCGTCAGTACCCGAAACTAAAATTGGCTCGTCGTAATTTTTAAGTTTGAAAAGTCCGCCGAATCCGCCCAAATCGCCCAAAACTTCAGGGCGATATGTGGAGCGCACGGCATTTTTTATCAGTTGTACCGATTCATTTCCCGCGTCAATGTCAACGCCGGAATTTTTATAC
Organism: uncultured Selenomonadaceae bacterium; assembly: GCA_905234045.1. Lineage (GTDB taxonomy): Bacteria > Bacillota > Negativicutes > Selenomonadales > Selenomonadaceae > Quinella. Next base: position 16,824 of record CAJOGS010000031.1, read on the forward strand.
GTCATTTGTTCCATAAAATTTTCCTTTCAAAAAAATTAAGGGAGCATTGGCTTTAAAAAAAGTATACTCCCAGAAATTTTCAATTTGTAATTTTAGAATTTACGCGCAACTTGAATCATTTCCCATTCAATAGGCGTTTCGTATTTGTTCGCAATACCGCTGTAACCTTCATCGTTGGAAAATCTCATTGCGTCAACTTTTGAATCGTACCAAAAACGATAATCAAGATAACTGACACTGCCGTTACCTTTAACCATTTTCAAAGTTACGAAAGTTGTATCGTTGGAACGTCTGACAGTTTCAGTCATAACGTAACATTCCCAGCCTGTAGCATTTGAAGTGCCGACAAAATGGTCATAAGCCTCTGCAGTATTCGGCGCAACATTAAAAGTTAAAGCCCCTGCCAAAACAGCCGTAGCTAAAATTTTTTTAAACATTAAAATCAACTCCTTAAGCTGTAACACGTTTTAACATTTCTTGATATGCTTCTTCAACGCCGCCCATATCACGACGGAAACGGTCTTTATCAAGTTTTTCATTTGTCGTAATATCCCAGAAACGGCAGTTATCAGGTGAAATTTCATCAGCCAAAACAATTTTGCCGTTTTCGTCGCGTCCAAATTCAAGTTTGAAATCAATCAGATTGATATTCTTTGAACGAAGGAAATTTGACAAAATTTGATTGACGCTGAAAGAAATGTGTTCAATTTCGTCAAGTTCGTTGACGCTTGCAACGTCCAAAACCATAATATGATAACGGTTTACAATGGGGTCGCCGAGTTCGTCATTTTTGTAGCAATATTCAAGTACGGGAGTTTTGAGCGGAGTACCTTCAGGAAATCCCAAACGTTTTGCCAAACTTCCGGCGGCAACATTGCGAACGATAACTTCAAGCGCAATCATATCAAGCGATTTTACAACCATTTCACGATCGTTGATTTTTTCGACAAAATGGCTGTTAATTCCGTGATCTTTGAGCATTTTGAAGAAGAACGCACTCATTTCGTTGTTAATTGAGCCTTTGCCTTCGATAGTGCCTTTTTTTGCACCGTTTCCGGCGGTTGCATCGTCCTTGAAGTAGACAATCAATTTGCCCGGTTCGTCAGTCTCGTACATAATTTTTGCCTTGCCTTCATAAAGGACTTTAGTTTTTTCCATTAAAATCAACCCTTTTAAAAAATTTATATATTTATGAAGATGTATGCATAAGATTAAATATTTTTTAGTTGCTGAAAAATTTTTTAAATGTAATCTCCATTGCCGTTACATTCGTCGCCTTGAAATTATCTTCTGTGAGGCGGCGGCATATGATGTGGCGGCGGTGGCGGAGGAGGTCCATATCCCGGGTGCGGTGGTGGAGGTGTCGGCGGCATATGATGTGGCGGCGGTGGCGGAGGTCCATATCCCGGACGCGGTGGTGGAGACGGCGGCATATGATGTGGCGGCGGCGGCAGACGATGACGTCTTTGACGCCAATATTCACGTTCCAGACGTTCCCTTTCTCTACGTTCCCGCTCTTTTTCACGTTCCCGCTTTCCTGTTACATGATCTCTAAATTTTGTCCACGGTCCCATTTCTACAATTTCGACGTTATCAACGCCAACTTCAGCCGCTTCAACAACTTCAGTTTCAGTAAAACCGAAAACGCTTAAAGCCACTGCCGCTACTATTGCAAATTTTTTCATTTTGTATCACTCCTTTTATCGGAGGGATTTATTTTTTTATTTCAGCAAAAGCGCGTTTTATATCTTCGGCTTTTCTTTCAACTTCTTTAACCATATTTGAGCGGTATTCAGTGAGTTTAGTTTTTAAATTGTCGTTGCTGATTGAAAGAATTTCGACTGCAAAAAGCGCGGCATTTTTTGAGCCGTTAATTGCCATAGTTGCAACGGGAACGCCGCCCGGCATTTGTACGGTACTCAAAAGCGCGTCAACGCCTTTCAAAGGTTCAGAATTAATCGGAACACCTATAACAGGTTTTGTAGTGTATGACGCTACAACGCCCGCCAAATGTGCCGCGCAACCTGCCGCCGCTATAAAAATTTTTGCGCCTTGTTTGTCACAAGTTGTAACAAATTCTTTGACGCGCTCCGGCGTGCGGTGTGCCGACGCTACTGTTATTTCAACTTCAACGCCAAATTCATTAAAAACTTCAGCGGCTTTTTTCATTACGCCCCAATCGCTGTCACTGCCCATTATTATGGCTACGTCCATTTTATACCCTCCAATTCGGATTTTACAAACAAATCATTAAAAGGTTATTAAATTTTTCACGCAAAGTTTAATATTTTAGAGTTTTCTTGTCAACAAAAACTATAATCAGTGTATTATTGGAAAAGTTTATTATTAAAAAATAGTCGAAGTGCAGATGGTTTTTAGTGGTTAGTGGTTAGGGCGTGTTGAATAATCGAATTTTTATATTTAAATGTACTTTTCTTTGCTCGTCCAAAGGAGCAACGCTCCTACTCGTCGCCTTGCAAGTAACAAAAGAAAAGACGTTTTTTTTGAATCCGCAAAGTTGCCCCTAGCCATTAGCCCTTTACCCCTATACAGCCGCACTTTGCGGATTTTTTGAAAAAATTTTGCGGATTATCCAAAACGCCCTAATAAAAATAATTAACACTTCAAAAATTTTTATTAACATTTTCTAACAAATCCTGCAAAGTTATTCCGTAAAAAAAATCATGCGCCAATTTATTAAATTTCTCCCACATCGGCAACGTCAAACATTCAGATTTTCTTTCGCAGATATTATTTTCATTTTCCATACAAGGAACTACATATAAATTTCCGTCAGTTAATTCTAAAATTTCGCCAACGGTGTAATCTTTCGGTTTTCTTGTAAGTTTGTAGCCGCCATTCTTGCCGCGTAGACCTTTCAAAAGTTTGTTCTGTACCAAAATTTTTAAAATCGCTTCAAGATATTTTTTAGAAAATCCTTGCCGCGTTGCAATTTCCTCCAACGATATAAATTTTTCAGAATCCTGCGCCGCCAAATCTAACATTAAGCGCAAGGCGTATCTGCCTTTTGTTGATGTTGTAAAAATCATTTTTATCACCCAATCAATTATACCAAAAATTTTTTAAAACAAAATCCTATTGACCAGATAGGAAAATAAAATTATAATTTTGCATTGAAAGAAGGGATAAAATGATTTACGCAGATAACGCGGCAACAACCAAGATGAGCCGCGTCGCAATAGATGCAATGGTTAATTGCATGGAAAATATTTGGGGCAACCCGTCAAGTCTCTATGAATTTGGACAAAAGGCAAAAGAGGCGATAACTTCTGCGCGAGAAAAAATAGCCGCTTGCATTAACGCTGAACCGAACGAAATTTATTTTACGTCGGGCGGCAGTGAATCTGACAATCAGGCGATAATTTCAGCCGCAAAAGTCGGAGCGAAAAAAAATAAACGCCATATAATTTCAACGGCGTTTGAACATCATGCAGTATTGCATACGCTGAAAAAACTTGAGGCTGAAGGTTTTGAAATTGAACTTTTGGACGTTCATGAAAACGGCGTAATAACTCCCGCGCAAGTTGAAAATGCTATCAGAAAAGATACCTGCCTTGTAACGATTATGTTTGCAAATAACGAAATTGGAACGATTCAGCCAATCGCAGAAATCGGCGCAATTTGTCGAGCTAAAAAAGTTCCATTCCATACTGACGCGGTACAGGCGGCAGGGCATATTAATATTGACGTGCAAAAATTGAATGTTGACGCGCTTTCAATTTCCGCACATAAATTTCACGGTGCAAAAGGCGTCGGCGTTTTATACGCAAGAAAAAATTTTCAGCTGACAAATATAATTGAAGGCGGCGCGCAGGAAAAAGGCAAACGCGCCGGTACTGAAAATGTTCCTGCGATTGTGGCAATGGCGGCGGCTCTTGATGACGCTTGCAAAAATCTTGACGCCAATAATAAAAAAGTTTTAGCCCTGCGCGAAAAATTGATTGACGGCTTGAATAAAATTCCCTACAGCATTTTGAACGGCGACAGAAAAAAACGCTTGCCCGGTAACGTCAATTTTTGTTTTGAAGGTATTGAGGGCGAAAGTCTCTTGCTGCTTTTGGACGATAAAAATATTTGCGCGTCGAGCGGTTCAGCTTGTACTTCAGGTTCACTTGATCCCAGCCACGTTTTACTGGCGATTGGCAGAGTGCATGAAGTTGCTCACGGGTCGTTAAGACTTTCGATTGACGAAAACAACACTGAAGATGACGTTGAAAAAATTATTTCGGCGGTTGCTGAAGTGGTTGAGTACCTGCGGAATATGTCGCCGCTGTGGAAAGATAAATTGAACGGCAAGAAAAATTTTATTTTGGAGGCTTGAAAAATTATGGCATTATACAGCGAAAAAGTTATGGATCATTTCCGCCATCCGCGCAATGTCGGCAGTATCGAAAACGCGGACGGCGTGGGCGAAGTCGGCAACGCCAAATGCGGCGATATTATGAAAATGTATCTAAAAATTGACGACGATGTTGTTACTGACGTAAAATTTGAAACTTTCGGCTGCGGCTCGGCGATTGCGTCAAGTTCAATGGCAACTGAAATGATAAAAGGCAAGCCGCTCAACGAAGTTTTACAACTGACAAATAAAGCAGTTGCAGAGGCGTTGGACGGTCTGCCCGTTCACAAATTGCATTGTTCAGTTTTGGCTGAAGAAGCTATTAAAGCCGCCGTACAAGATTATTACAACAAAAAGTAGTGGGATAGATACTATTGGTAAACTAGGGCGTGTTGAATAATTCAGTTTTTAAAATTTTTAATAGTTGCAGATATTTTTTATCTTTAAATTTACTTTTCTTTGTTGCGTCAAAGAAAAGTAAAGCAAATGCTCGTACTCCTCGCATTTGCAAGAAAGACGCTTTTTGCGGCGTTAATTCGCTTCACGCTCATTCGCACGCCGCCTGCGCCGCGCGTCCTGCGCGGCATCTTAGTTTTTCGTTCTCATCAAACAAAAAATAATTCGTGAATCAGCATTTTTAATCAATTATTAAACACGCCCTAGATTTTAGACTGTTTGTTAAATTTTTTTATTGTAACAAAAAAAATGCTTAAAACAGTCGTCAGTGACTGCAGGGTTAAAGTACTTGCAAACGTTACATTGACTTTATCAACAGCCCCTAAAAACAATTAAAACGGCGAATTATCGGCTCAAACAGCGTCAATATTTATATATGAATTGGCGGCTGATTGAGTATTTTTTTTTTATTTGATATAATGACTGCCGCTTAAGTCATTTATAATGGAGGTAAATTTATTTTGTACAAAAAAGTAGATACAAATTTAGACTTCGCAAGTAGAGAAAAAGAAGTCGAAAATTTTTGGGCTGAAAATAATATTGCACAAAAAGCGATTGATCAACGCGAAGGTTGCAAAGATTTTACATTTTATGATGGTCCTCCGACTGCGAACGGACAGCCGCACGTTGGACACGTTTTAACTCGCGTTATCAAAGATTTATTCCCGCGCTATCATTCAATGAAAGGCGAAAAAGTTTTGCGTAAAGCGGGCTGGGATACTCACGGCTTGCCGGTTGAATTGGAAGTTGAAAAACTTATCGGCATTAACGGCAAGGAACAAATTGAGGCTTACGGCATTGAACCGTTTATTAAAAAGTGCCGTGAATCAGTCTGGAAATATAAAACTATGTGGGAAGAATTTTCCGGCGTCGTCGGCTTTTGGGCTGATATGAAAAATCCCTATATCACGTACGAAAATAATTATATTGAGTCTGAATGGTGGGCATTGAAAGAAATTTGGGATAAAGGCTTGCTTTATAAAGGTCATAAAGTTGTGCCGTACTGCCCGCGCTGTGGTACTCCGCTTTCAAGTCATGAAGTTTCACTTGGCTACAAAGATTTGAAAGAACGCTCGGCAGTCGTCAAATTTAAAGCGGTTGACGATGACGCTTATTATTTGGCATGGACGACCACGCCTTGGACTTTGCCTTCAAATTTGGTTTTGTGTATGAATCCAAATGTTGACTATGTAAAAATTCAAGTCGGCGATACAAATTATATTTTAGCTGAAGCGTTGGTTGAAAAAACTTTTGAAGACGTTGAGGGCGAAAGAAAAATTTTGGCGCGTTACAAAGGCAAGGACTTAGAATTTAAAAAGTATGAGCCGCTTTATCCTTTCGCCGATGAAATTGTAAAAAAATCCGGCAAGCAAGCATTTTTCATTACTTGTGATGATTACGTTACTACAGAAGACGGTACCGGCATTGTACACTGCGCGCCCGCGTTCGGCGAAGATGATAACCGCGTTTGCAAAAAATATGATACGCCGTTCGTGCAATTTGTCGACTCTAAGGGCAATATGACGGCTGAAACGTCTTGGGCGGGAACTTTTGTAAAAGACGCCGACCCAATCATTTTGAGCGATTTAAAAGCGTCAGGCAAGCTGTTTAAAGCTCCCGTATTTGAACACAGTTACCCGCATTGCTGGCGTTGTGATACGCCGTTGATTTATTACGCCCGTGAATCGTGGTTTATCAAAATGACGGCTGTTAAAGAAAATCTTTTGAAAAATAACGCGCAAATTAATTGGATTCCGCCGACAATCGGCAGCGGACGTTTTGGCGATTGGCTCGAACACGTTCAAGACTGGGGAATTTCCAGAAATCGTTACTGGGGAACGCCTTTAAATATTTGGGAATGTTCCTGCGGGCATCAACATTCTGTAGGTTCAATCGCAGAATTGAAATCTTTGTCTGAAAATTGCCCCGATGATATTGAATTGCACCGCCCCTACATTGACAATGTAACTTTCAAATGCGAAAAGTGCGGCGGCGAAATGCACCGCGTGCCTGAAGTTATTGACTGCTGGTTTGACAGCGGCGCAATGCCTTTTGCTCAATGGCACTATCCTTTTGAAAACAAAGAAATTTTTGAAAAGCACTTCCCCGCGCATTTCATCAGTGAAGCAGTAGATCAGACGCGCGGTTGGTTCTATTCGTTGCTTGCAATTTCAACTTTGCTTTTTGACAAGCCGACTTTTGAAAATGTTATCGTACTGGGCTTAGTTTTGGATAAAGACGGACAAAAAATGTCGAAGTCAAAAGGCAACGCGGTTGCACCAATGGAAATGCTGAAAAAGCACGGCGCAGACGCTATCAGATGGTATTTCTATGAAAATTCCGCCCCGTGGTTGCCTAACCGTTTCCATGATGACGCGGTTGTTGAAGGGCAAAGAAAATTTTTAGGCACGCTCTGGAATACCTACGCCTTTTTCGTACTCTACGCAAATATTGACAATTTCGACGCCACGAAATACCAACTTGACTATCAAAATTTGGGCGTTATGGATAAATGGCTTTTATCTCGCCTTAACTCAATGGTTAAAACTGTCGATGATTGTTTGGCAAATTATAAAGTTCCCGAAACTGCGAAGGCGTTGCAAAGTTTCATTGATGAACTTTCAAATTGGTATGTTCGCCGCAGTCGTGCGCGTTTCTGGGCTAAAGGCATGGAGCAGGATAAAATTAACGCTTATATGACGCTGTACACTGCGCTTGTAACTTTTGCGAAATGCGCCGCGCCTATGATTCCGTTCGTCACTGAAAATATTTACAGAAATTTAGTTTGTTCAATCGACGGCAACGCGCCTGAAAGCGTTCACCTTTGCAATTTCCCTGTTGCCGATGATTCAAAAATTGATTCCGAACTTGAAAAGAATATGGACGAAGTTTTAAAAATCGTCGTATTGGGACGCGCCTCACGCAACGCGGCAAATATTAAAAATCGTCAACCGATTGCAAAAATGTTTGTGAAAGCTCCTGAAACTTTGCCAAAATTCTTTGTTGAAATTATTGAAGACGAATTGAACGTTAAAGCCGTCGAATTTCGCGCAGATATGGAAGAATTTGTTAAATATCAGATTAAGCCGAATTTCCGCGTACTCGGTAAAAAAGTCGGTAAGCAAATGGGCGCAGTGCAAAACGCGCTGAAAAATTTGAACGGCGCGGCGGCAAAATCTGAACTCGATAAAACCGGCGAATTGAAATTACAAATTGACGGCGGCGAAGTTGTTTTGACTGCTGAAGATATTGAAATTGCAGTTTCGCAAACTGAAGGCTATAACTGCCAAACTGACAACGATATTTCTATTGCCCTTTCAACCGAATTGACGCCCGCGCTTATCGAAGAAGGCTTTGTTCGTGAAATTATCAGCAAAGTTCAAACAATGCGCCGCGATTCAAAATTTGAAGTTACCGACAGAATTAAAATTTTTGTTGACGGCAATAAAAAACTTGCCGAAATCATCAGCAACAACGCTGACGAAATTAAAAAGGTTGCACTTGCCGACGAAATTATTTTTGATTCGACGTGCGAAAATTCCAAAGAATGGGATATTAACGGCGAGAAAATTTCTTTGGGAGTAGAAAAATCTTTGTAAGCGAGTGGCTTGGTAGTGTTGAAAAGTCTATTTTTAGAAAAATTTTTATTTAACGTACTTTTTCTTTGCTCGCCCTGCGCGGTTGCGTAGCAAGCGTGCTCTTTAGCTGAAAAAGTACCAAAAAGAAAAGGCGTTCTTTCCGCCAGAGATTCAATCCTGCGTGGCTTGCGTAGCATGCGCGGTGAGGCGCGCTCTTTAGCGGGCATGCTCTTTAGTTAAATCAATGGCGGCGGCGGTCGTCCGTGACCGCCGTTTCCTATTCTTTCTAAAGTTGTTTTCAGTTGCTGATTTTTCAACACGCCACAGTAAAAAATTACATTTACGATAAAAAATAAATACGGGAGATAATCAAATGAATTGTATTTGTTCACAAAAAGATTTTAAAGACGCTTTAATAGCCGCGTCGAAGGCTCTGCCTGCAAAGGCGCAAACTCCTATTTTGAGCGGTATTTTAATTACTGCAAAAAATAATGAAATTGAAATTCAAGCTACTGATTTTTCATTGGGCATAATTGCGAAAATTCCCGCCGAAATTGAAAACGAAGGCGCGGTTGTCGTAAACGGCAAATACATTACCGAAATTATCAGCAAACTTGCCGGCGATATTGTCACAATTTCAACCGAAGAAGGCAGCAATCTTGTAAATTTCAAATCTGAAGCCGCTACTTTTTCGCTGTACCTTATGGACGCCGAAGACTTCCCGAAAGTCAACCGCCAAGAGTTTAATCACTCGTTTTTCATTCGCAATAACGTTTTGAAAAAATTAATTGTGCGTTCGACTTTCGCAAGTTCAACCGACGATTCCAGACCCGTTTTTCAAGGTTGCTCCGTCACGATTGAAAATAATACGATTAGTTTTGTGGCAACAAATACGCATCGCCTTGTTGTTGCGAAGGCTGAAATTGAGGATAACATTCCGGGCGAAAATAAATTTATCGTGCCTGCAAAAACTTTGAACGATTTACTTTCAATAATCAATTCGACGCAGAACGATAACGGCGTTAAAGTCGAATTTTCCGATAAACACATTGCATTTACCGTGAATAATATTTTTATAACTTGCCGCTTGATTGACGGACAATTCCCGCCGCATGAGAAAGTTATTCCCGCGTCTTGCGAAACTTTCGCAGAAGTTGACATCAGCGAATTTCGCGCCGCAATTAACCGCGTTGAAATTATTTCAAAACAGACTGAATATAACACGGTGCACCTTTCGTTCAGCAATGAAGGGCTTGAACTTTCATCTGATTCTTACGAAACCGGCAAAGTTGTCGAACACATTAACGCGGCGGTTGAAGGCGCAGACGTTGAAATTGCTTTCAATCTCAAGTACATTCAAGATTTTCTGAAAATTTTCGGCGGCAATGACGAAGTTAGAATTGGAATGAATGACAAATTGAGTCCCGCAGATTTTCGCCTGACTGATGAAGAAGATTTCATTTACATTGTTACGCCCGTTCGCACCTGATGAAAATTTCTAAAATATTTTTAAATGACTTTCGCAATTTTCCTGAACTGGATTTAAATTTGTCTGAAACGATAAATATATTTTTGGGGCGGAACGCGCAGGGCAAAACAAATATTTTGGAGTCAATAAATTTTGCGTCGCTGGGAACTGCAAGAATTTCAAAAGATACCGAGTTAGTGCGGTGGAATCAACCTGCCGCGCTGATTCGGTTAAACTTTTCAAAAGCCGACGTGTCGCACGATTTGGCGATTGAAATTCCTACTGACAGACGGCGGCGCAGAATTTTATTGGACGGCAACGCGGTTAAACTTCGTGATTTCATCGGCAAATTAAACGCGGTAATGTTTTCGCCGGAAGATTTATTTATGTTCAGAAATTCGCCAATTACGCGCAGAAAATTTTTAAATATTATCCTCGCGCAGGCGTCTCCGATTTATTTTTCAGAATTGACGACTTACAACCGCCTGATTGAGCAACGAAATAATTTACTGAAAAAAATTCGTGAAAAATTGGCGTCTCCAAACAATTTGGAACTTTGGAACGAACAACTTGCAGACGCCGCCGCAAAAATTACTGCAAGGCGCGTTAAAGCCGTCGAAAATCTGAATGTTTTGGCGAACGAAATGCAGCAGGAAATTTCCGCGCAATCTGAAAATCTTTCGCTTGTCTATGAAATTCACAATTTAAACGAAGTTGACGCGCCGCAAAATTTCGGCGTCGAATATCTTCAAAATTGGTACCACGAAATTTTCAAGTCAAGAAATTTCACTGACATTAAACGCGGCTCAACAAGTTTTGGCCCTCATTTGGACGATCTGCAATTTTTTATAAACGGTAAAGAATTGCGGCTTTACGGTTCACAGGGACAACTTCGCACAACTGCATTGGCGTTGAAATTGTCTGAAATTAAAATGCTGAAAAATTCCGCCGGCGAATATCCAATTTTGTTGCTTGATGACGTGATGAGCGAATTGGACGCCGAACGCAGGAAAAAACTTTTAGATTTTTTGTTAAATCAGAAAATCCAAACGCTAATCACGGCAACCGAAAAAGCCTATTTCCCTGAAAAAATCAGCGGCAAAATATTTAATATCGAAAAAGGCGCGTTAAAATTTGAGGAGTGAAAAATTTGAGCGAAGTTGAAAATGTCGGCGCGGTACTTCAAAAAACGCTTGAAAATATTAGCCCCGAATTGCGGAAAAAGCTCCTTCAAAAAGAAATTTTCAAA